>JAGLLT010000009.1 GCA_023140385.1 Candidatus Omnitrophota bacterium | reverse complement strand
ACCCGCTCCCACCTGATAG
The DNA here is from genome assembly GCA_023140385.1 of Candidatus Omnitrophota bacterium. GTDB lineage: Bacteria > Omnitrophota > Gorgyraeia > JAGLLT01 > JAGLLT01 > JAGLLT01. Next base: position 10,637 of record JAGLLT010000009.1, on the reverse strand, counting down.
CCTGTTTTCCTTAAAAACTCGAGTATCCTTATTCTCTCCTTTAACGACTGGCCGGGATGTAGTTTTTTATAAAGCCTCTCGTTCATCGTTTCATGCCTTAATAAATACCTGTCTGCCCCGCAATCAAAGAAGGCCTTATACTCATCATCCGGCCGCTCACCGACCGAGAGAGTAATGGCCGTATCGGGAAATTTCCTTTTTATGTCTTTTATTATACTGCAAAGTACATCAACTCCATAATAAAAGTCGTCTCCCGACTGGAATACTAACGTCTTCATTCCTTCTTCGCAGGCGCCATAAGAGGCTTTAATAATTTCAGACGGCTTCATCCTGTAGCGCCTTAAGCTCCCATTATCCCTTCTTAAGCCGCAGTAAAGGCAATTTCTGACGCAGTAATTGGAAAACTCTATCAACCCCCGCAAGATAACTTTATTGCCGCAGTACTCTTTTCTAATCTCATCCGCTCTTTTCATGAGCGCGGCCTTTTTATCTGCCCGCAGGTACTTTAAAATTTCTTTTGCTGTCACCTTATTTCACAAACCTTTTTTATGGGTCATTCTTAATTAAAAGTAGAGGTCCCGCTCCCCTTTTTTAATCCGCTCATAGTAGTCCATAAAGTTAGAAAATATGCCGGGCATTGCCACCTTGACTTCCTTTATCTCCCTCTCAATAACCTTCTCTCCCGCTTTTTTAGTCTCTTCGCCGGCAAAGTCGTTAAGCCACTCCCTGAAAGTAAGAACGGCATTTAGTTTGCAAAACTGCCCCTCTTTGCCCGTTCTCAAAAGGTCCATAATGCATTTACCTGTCCGCCCGCACCTGTAGCCGGCGGTACAGAAGGAAGTAATACACCCCATATCGGCAAACTCTCTTATCACCTCATCCAGACTGCGCGTATCACCCAGGAAAAATTGCTGTCTCGAACCCTCCTGTCCTGAGCCGCGTTCGCTATAGGCGCCGATGCCTATCTTACTCGAAGCATCTGTCTGCGTAATCCCCAGAGAAAGCGACTTCCTTCTCATCTCCGCCGTCTCGCGGGCGGTAATAATCATACCCGTATGGGGAACGGCCAGCCTGATAACGGTTATAAGTTTTATGAAGTCCCTGTCGCTTACCTTATATTTTGAGTTATCGCAAAAAGGTGTATTTTCGGACGGCTCAAGGCGCGGGAAAGAGATGGTGTGAGCACCGATACCAAACTTTTCCTCAAGCTCCCTTGAATGCGCCACCAGCCCCATCACCTCAAACCTCCAATCATACAGGCCGAACAAAGCCCCCAGGCCTACGTCATCTACACCGGCCTCCATAGCCCTGTGCAGGCAGTAAAGGCGCCATTTATAATTACCCTTAATAGTGCCCTCGGGATGCACTGTCTTGTAAGTCTGATGATGATAGGTCTCCTGAAAAACCTGATAGGTTCCTATGCCAACCTGATGAAGACGTTTTAAGGCCTCAACTGAAAGAGGCGCCGCGTTTATATTTACCCTTCTTATTTGGCCAAATCCGTTTTTCGTTTTTGCTTTTACGCCGTAAATAGCCTCTAATGTCTGAACCATATAATCAACATCAGTCAGCGGGTGCTCTCCATAAACGGCAATGAGGCGTTTGTGGCCTATCTCACCTGCTAGCGCCTCTATCTCCTTTTTAACCTCATCCAGAGAGAGTACACGGCGGCTGGCGTCAGTGTTTGAGCGGCGAAAGCCGCAATAGGCACAGTCATTTACACAAATATTTGACAAATATAAGGGCGCGAAGGTTACGATTCTATTGTCATAAACCTTTTTCTTAACTTTAAGCGCCGCCTCCGCCATCATCTGGAGCGCTCCGGCATCCTCCGCGTTTAAAAGACAGGCCGTCTCCTCAAGGGTCAGGGTTTGGATGGATAAGGATTTGTCTATAATGTCTTTTATCCTTTTTATATCAGGCTTTGTGTTGGTGGACAGATTCTGCTCTATCTCTTTATCATTAATAAAGTCTTTTCCGTCCGCCTTTAAGTATTTATCTACTTCCTCCGGCTTTATTCGTTCTTTTATCCATGAGTTAACATTAATCGCTTTCGTCTGCATAAGCCTCTCCTGCTTTTTTAACTTGTTTTTGTCTTTTTAAGATATCAAGCGCCGCCGGGAAAGGCGAAAGAACTCTTTCTATGACTCCATGTAAAAAAGAGATGCACAGCCCGTAATTGGTTATCGGCACACCTGACTCCTTAGCTCTGTTTATTCTGCTTAGCATTTCCCTGCGGCCTATCATACAACCGCCGCAGTGAATAATTAACTTATACTCTTTCAGGTTATCGGGGTAATCTCTGCCGGCATACGTATCAATCTTTAAATCTCCTCCTACATACTGACGCAGCCAACGGGGAATTTTTACCCTGCCGATGTCATCTTCTATCGGATGATGACTGCAGGCTTCGGCTATTAAGACCCTATCGCGCGGCTTCAGGTTATCTATTGCCGCTACGGCCTTAACTGCTTCTGTTAAATTCCCTTTATACCTGGAAAAAAGTATTGAAAAGGTAGTACATTTTACCGCGGGCGGGGTATCAGCCGCCATTTTCATAACTACTTGAGAATCACAGACGACAATATCAGGCGGCCGTTTGAGATTATCAAGCAGAGGCTTATATTCTCTTTCCTTAACAACCAACGCCGCCGCGTCATTATCCAGCAGATCGCGTATCGCCTGCACCTGCGGCAGGATAATCCTTCCTTTGGGCGCCTCTAAATCTATAGGCACAATGAGTACCGCGGACCCGCCTGCCGGCACTAAATCACCGATAATGGCCGGCGGATTCACAAAGTCAGCGGGACAAACCTCTATTAAATGTTGCTTAAATTGATATATAACTTCATCTCTCCCGCCTTTATCAAGGCTGGAACAAATGATTATGTGCTGACTATAAGAATTGACCTGTTTAACAAAGGCCTCATCTAATTTTTTAACGTCTATCTTATTTATTACAACTATCAGCGGGATATTTCGCGCAAGCGACTCTTCTTTAATGCGCTTTTCATATTCTCCCCAGATGCCGGGCTCAGTGAGAAGTACAAAAATGTCAGAGCGCTCAAAAATTTTACGCGTCTTTTTCAGCCTTAATTTAGAAAGCACCGATACATCATCAAGGCCGGCCGTATCTAAAAAGACTACCGGCCCAACCGGCAGCAACTCCATAGTTTTTTCTACCACGTCGGTAGTGGTCCCCGGATGAGGAGAAGTAATTGAAACCTCCTGCGAGGAAACATAGTTAAGAAAAGTTGACTTCCCCACATTTACGCGGCCAAACAAGCCAATCTGCAAACGTAATGATTTAGGTGTTTTCAGCATTTTCTTTGTGTCCTAAAGAGGTTAGATTGCCGGCTGAAAGGGTTTTATCCACTAATTCCTTACCCAATCTATTTGTTAAAAAGTCTTTAATAGATTTCCCTTGTGAAGACGAGAACTCCTTAAGGAGTTTTGTTGCCTTTTCATAACCTATAACCGGTAAAAAGGCGGTCATAATCGCGAGACTACTTTCCACAGCTTCTACATGCCTGCTGTTCCCCGCCTGAATAGCCGTAACACAAGAGGCAAAAACATTATTAATTTCTATCAGCATATCGAGAGACTCTAAAATCGCGTGAGATAATAAGGGCATAAACTCGTTAATCTGAAAGGTGCCGCGTGAGGCCGCTTCGGTGATGAGTAAATCATTGGCGATAACTTTAAGCCCCGCCTGAATAGCCGCTTCCATAATTACCGGGTTAACCTTTCCCGGCATAATGGAAGAACCTGCCTGCGCTTTAGGAAGCTCTATCTCTTTAAGAAGGTGAAGCAGCCTTAAGTCATTAGCAATCTTTATCAAATTTTGCGCGTGCGCCTTGAGAATACCTGAAATCTCAACAAAGGAATCACTGTTAGCGGTATGATCCACCAGATTTTCTCCCCGCGTCAGGCCCAGCCCCGTTAGCTCACGTAATTTCTCAATAACCAAAAATATATAACTCCTGGGTGCCGTCAGGCCGGTGCCAACTGCCGTGCCCCCTATGTTTACCGTCCGGACGCGTTCTTCACACTTAAAAACCCGCCATCTGTCTCTGGCAAAAGCTCCGGCAAAGGCCGAAAACTCTGCTCCCAACGTCATCGGGACCGCCTCCTGAAGCTCAGTGCGGCCAATCTTTACAATGCCGGCAAACTCCTTTTCTTTTTTCTGAAAGGCACCCTGCAGTAACGCAATGCCCGCGCTTAACTTTTTTAGCTGAAAAATCACAGCCACTTTAACCGCGGTTGGATAGACATCGTTGGTTGATTGATGCAGGTTAAGCGTTTCAATAGGATGAATTACCGAACAATCACCTTTATCTTTGCCAAGCAGCTCAAGGGCGCGGTTGCTAATAACCTCATTTACATTCATATTAGTCGAGGTGCCGGCTCCTCCCTGCAGGGCAGCCACTACAAATTGCTCTTTGAACTTTCCTTTTATCACTTCGTCACAGGCCCTATTTATAGCCTCTGCTCTTTTATTATCGATATAGCCCAACTCCGCGTTAGCCGCACAACAGGCCTTTTTAACCATAGCTAATGCCGTTATTAGTGATGGATTAACAAGGGCGCCGCTAAAAGGAAAATTATCGCGCGCTCTCCGGCTGTGAATGCCCCAATAAGCATCCGCGGGAATCTCCATTTCACCAAGTAAATCAGTTTCTATACGATACTCCATTTTATTTACCTTTGCTTAGAGCGGATTTAACCGATACTCCCTCAATCTTGCCCAGTTTACCGGTTAGAGCCCCAAGCTCATCCGTAGTAGCGTCTACTATAAGAGTAATTACACTGCAGTGCTTTTCTTTATAAGGCAAACCTGTCCTGGCAATAATAATGTCTCCGTATGATGTAAGCACTTCATTTACCAAAGGCGCCTTTTCTTTTCTATTCTCTAAAATCACCCCTATAAATCCCAATCGCTTATCCATATATTTACCTCCCCGTGAAACAAACGTATTGTCAAAATTATTTACCCTTTATACATTTAAAAAGCTCTAAACAAACTCTAAATCCTAATATCTAAATCCTAAATAATTTCAAAATTCTAATGCTCAAATGTTATAAATCTTAAGTGTCTTTGTTTTGGTCATTTGCATTTTGGACATTTGGATTTGTTTAGTATTTAGTGCTTAGTATTTAGGATTTTTACAATGAATATAACTTATAACATTACTAAAAAACCCAGCCTTATCCATTTTTCCGCGATAAGACTGGGTTTAACATTCCCGTTTGTTTCCCTTGAACTTAGACCCTAAGTCCTTATCGCAGGATTATTAAAAGGCTTTTAACGCCCGTTACTTTTTACTTCTTCTTCCCTATCCACTTGCCGCGCGCGGTATAAGAAGTGTGCAGTAACTTATGGCTTTTATGCCCGCACGGCCCATCGGTCAAAAACTCCTTATAAATCTGCGTGACAATGGGATTTTCGTGTGACTTTCTATACGGCAGGCCTTCGTCCTCGGCGTAAATCGCCCTGGCCCTGGCTTCCCTTATCGCGGGGCTGGTCGGAATCGGCTGTCCGCCGCCGCCCAGGCATCCGCCGGGACAGGCCATAATCTCAATAAAGTGATAATCGTCAAGCTTGCCTTCACAAAGCATGTCCATTATTTTCTTGGCATTTGCCGTACCATGGCCGATCATCACCTTAAGTGTCGCGCTCTCTAAAAATTTCCAATCCTTAACAGCTTTCTTAATCGGAATTTCGGCGGTTCTAATGCCCTCCATGCCTCGCACCGGAGTTATGCGTAGTTTCTTGAAAGGAACCTCTTCGCCGGTAACTATCTCGTAGGCTGTTCTCAGGGCCGCCTCCATCACGCCGCCGGTTGCCCCAAAAATCAAAGCCGCGCCTGAACCGATGCCAAGCGGGTCGTCAAAGTCTGAGTCAGGAAGGTTCGGCAAATCAATACCACACTCCTTAATCATCCCCGCCAGCTCACGCGTGGTTAGGGCATAGTCTACATCCTTGAAGCCGGAGTCGTTCATTTCCGGACGCTCGCACTCAAACTTTTTTGCCGAACAGGGCATAAGTGAAACGCTGACAATGTTCTTCGGATCAATGTTGTTACGCTCGGCATACCATGTCTTGACAATAGCCCCGAACATCTGCTGTGGAGACTTACAGCTTGATACATGCCCGAGCTTCTCCGGATAAAAGTGTTCTATATACTTCACCCAACCGGGAGAACACGAGGTAAACTGAGGAAGCTTAACATTTTTATCCCCATCTACCAATGCCTTTTTCAGCCTCAAAAGCAGCTCAGTACCCTCTTCCATAATGGTAAGGTCAGCCGTAAAGTTGGTATCAAAAATCTTATCAAAACCTACTCTTTTAAGAGCGGTGTTCATTTTTTTGGTAACACTTGTGCCTGCCGGCAGCCCAAACTCCTCCCCGATAGCGGCGCGCGGGCTGGGAGCCGTTTGGATAATAACGTGTTTGGCGGGATCTTCTATCGCGTCCCAAACTACCTGCGAGGGATCTTTTGCCTTTAAGGCGCCCGTCGGGCATCTGTTAATACACTGGCCGCAGTTGATGCAGACTACATCCGTAAGCGGCTTGTCCAGATAAGTTACAATCTTAGTCTCGGATCCCCTGTAAGCCGCTTCCAGCACGCCAACTTCCTGCAAGTCAATGCAGGTTCTGACACAGCGGCGGCACAAAACACATTTGTTCATATCGCGTTCAAGAGAATAACTCGAGAAATCTTTTTTATACTGCGGCTCACTAACGTGGCCGAATTTATATGTCGTCACTCCATACTCCTTGGCCAGCGTCTGCAGTTCGCAGTTGTTGTTTCTGGCACAGGAGTAACACTCTCCATAATGCCTTCTTAAGCTAAGCTGAATAATGTTTCTCCTTGCCCGCCTTACCGCCGGAGAGTAGGTCTTTACCTTAATGGGGCGAAATATAGGATACGAACAGGCCGCCTGAAGGGTTCGCTCACCTTCTACTTCAACCACGCACATACGGCAGACGCCTGCCAGGCAAAGGTCATCATGATGACAAAGCGTAGGAATTTTTATATTGACCTCTTTAGCCGCGTCTAAAATAGTCGTGCCCAACGGCACCGTAATCTCTACATCGTCAATTACAGCCTTTACTGTCGCGCCCAAAGCCTTCTTGTCCGCCTCGCCAACCGGCTGGGTTCTCTGGCTTACGGGAGCTCTCGATGTATCCTCCGCGAACGGTTTTTTGTTATCCATTGAATGCTTTCTCCTGTTTACTGTCCTTTGATAAAGTATACTCTCGCTTAAAATTATTTATTATAGAAATAAGGGTGTTGGGGCAAGACTGTCCCAGGCCGCACTTCGAAGCTAGCTGCATCGTCTCGCACAAAGAAAGGATGTCTTTTAAGTATTCCTTGCCGCACTCTCCCTTTTTTAACATTTTGACGGCTTCAATTAATACCGGAATTCCTTCCCTGCACGGCGTACACTGCCCGCAGGACTCTTCTTCAAAAAACTCGAGGAAGTTTTCAACAGCATCAAGTAAATTCCTTTTTTGGCCGAAAATAATAATGGAACCGCCTGTAGATAAATCTTCATAAGCGATTGTACGGCTAAACTGGCTTTTGGGCACACAAATTCCCGAGGCCCCGCCAACCTGCACCGCCTTGACATCTTTGGCGTCAGCCATCTTAAGTATCTCTTTTATCGAAATACCGTAGGCAGCCTCATAAACCCCCGGCCTCCCGCAGTCACCGGAAACACTCAACAGTTTTGTGCCGGCTGACTTTTCCGTTCCTATTGCCTTAAACCAGCCCGCTCCCTTGGCGGCTATATGAACTACCGCCGCGAATGTCTCTACGTTATTAACAATCGTTGGGTGGCCATTATAGCCGGTATTAACCGGAAAAGGCGGCCTGTTTCTCGGCTCACCGCGATTTCCCTCAAGAGATTCTATTAAAGCCGTCTCCTCGCCGCAGATATAAGCCCCGGCGCCCAGACGAACTTCTATATCAAAATTAAACCCTTTTTTACCGCCAATATTTTCACCAAGGAGACTGTTTTTCCTCATCTCCTTCAACTCATCTTCTAAAGCAGGCACAAATGACTTATATTCTCCTCGCAGATAAACAAAGCCCTGCGCGGCTCCAATGGCGTAGGCCGCGATAACCATACCTTCCAAAAACAACGGAGCGTACTCAGAAAGGAGTACCCTGTCTTTAAAAGTTCCCGGCTCACCTTCGTCCGCGTTACAGACAACGTACTTCTGCTCATCCTTTTCCTGGGCCGCGAACTTCCATTTTAGCCCGGTTGGAAAGCCCGCCCCGCCTCTGCCTTTTAAATTAGAGGCGCTTATCTCGGCAACAACCTGCTCTCTTTTTATCTTAAGGACGCTCTCTAATCCCGCCCCCTTCTCAATCTCACTAAAAATAACCAATCCCTGCCTCTTCGGCGCGTTTTCCATCTTTTTGTCTTTTACTTTCATTACTTCTGCTCCTGGATTATTTTTTTCACTTTTTGAGGAGTTACTTTCCCTATTAATTTATCATCAACCATAACGGCCGGCGCCTCGTCGCACATACCGATACAACTGGTTCTCTCAAGAGTAAATTTGCCGTCCTTGGTAGTCTGGCCGGTTTTTATCTTAAGCGCCTTTTCAAACTCATTGATAACTTTCTCACTGCCGGCCATCACATTTGAAACACAATTACTCACCCTGATAATATGCTTACCTTTCTTCTTCTCCGACAAAAAGGAGTAAAAAGTAATTACAGAAAAAACCTCGACCGGATGAATGCCAAACATATCCGCGACTTCCTGCATATTTTTATCCGATATATACCCCTCTTTATCCTGAATACTCTGAAGCACGGGAAGAAGCCTTGAGCGGGTTTCATCGCAAACCATCACCTCTTTGCCGTCCTTAATTATCTTTTTCGGAACCGCGCATACCTTTGCCATCGCTTTCTCCTGTTAATTATTTTTATACATTACCTCTGGCTGTTACAAAAGAGCGAAAGAAGCTCAATCGTAAAATCAATATCCTTAACAATTACACTTTTAGGAACGCTGATTGACGCCGGCGCGAAATTTACTATACCTCTCAGGCCGGATAAAACCATAATATCCGCTACCTCCTGGCTATGAGAGGCGGGAACGGCAATTATCCCTAAATCGGCGTGTGTCCTTTTAATAATCTTCGGAGCCATCTCTACAGGATAAACCCTGACGCCGTTTATCTTTTTGCCTATCTTGCTTTTATCCTTTTCAAAGGCGGCAACTAACTTGATGTTGTCCTCATTAAAAGCCGGGTACCTCAATATAGCCGTACCCAGATGACCCACACCAAAGAGCGCCACATGAACAACATTCTCCTGCAGGACAAAGCCTTTTAAAGTTTTATTCAGCTCAGCCGTCTTATATCCTATTCTCGGCCTTCCGACCTTGCCAAAGCTGGATATATCCTTGCGTATCTGCACATCGCTGATGCCGGTAATCAAAGCTAAGTCCTTTGACGAAACCAGATAACGCTTCTCTTTTATTAAGTGTTCAAGAGTTCTTATATAAATAAGCGCCCTATCAACTGTCCTGCGTGAAATATTTTTCATAGCTTAATCGTGAAATTTAGAACGATTGAGAATATTATTATATACTTCTTTCTATTTATGTCAAGTGAAAAAAAGGGGGGAGGGAGTAAAAAGTTTGAAGTGGCTTTTTGCTATACACTAATGACTATAGTGGGGAGTTGTTTTTATTAGATATGCTTATTTTTTTCTTCGCGAGCAAGCTAAAAGGCTAATTAGACCGCCGCTTAATAATAATAAAGTGCCGGGTTCCGGAACAACTGATACATGCGCGTCGTCAAAGTAGGCTTTACCTTGATAGACAGCATATGTTGAAAGCCCCACGCGAATTGTTTCAGTGCCTTGAGGAACAACCCCAACAGTCGTAAGATTAGTCCAAGACCAGCAGTCGCCGCTTTGTGTTGATATTTCATTGGTTGTCATATATCCGATAAATTGCTCATTTTCTCCTAAAAAATCCACAAACATTCTTGCCCCCGCCTCACCATAACACATAGGCGCGAGCTTAGCCCAACAGCTGACTTCAATTAAATCGTCCGGACTAACATCATTGATCACCTGAAGCCACGAGGCGCCTAAATACCCCGAGCCATAAATGTATGTGGATACAGACCTCTCTCCCCAGTGAGCATCGGTAGAAGAACAGCCGTCAGAATACATTGACATACCCGCAAAGTCCCAATGAAGAGGGTTGTCATCTTCAATATCTTCAAAACCCGGATTATTAAGTAGATTTACCGCTTGGGCGGGGAAAGAGAAATTCAAATTTAAAACTAGACTAAAAACAAAAACTGCTGTTACAATATAAGACTTTCTCATTTTTAGATGTGTCCGCTTTTGATGAAAAAATAAATAGTGGTTTTTATAATGTGTGGATATTATATATTAAATCCAGTTAAAAAACAAGAATTTTCTTTTAATGTCAATAACGGGGGCAAGAGGCTAAAGAGATGTTAAGGGCTACCTCATATCATGGGGAACAATGGCTACTGTTTCTTTGGTGGTGGAGTTGCCCGCTTTGTCGGTCACCACAACACTAACGGTATAAGTTCTTCCCTCTATATCAGAGCCGGTACGCCAGGAGATTAC
>JAGLLT010000008.1 GCA_023140385.1 Candidatus Omnitrophota bacterium | reverse complement strand
TCAACAGCTGAGCCGTTGATAGTTATCTCTACTACCTGATTTACAGGCCAGAGGATAGACGGATCCACGCTTATTGCTACTTCAGGAGGAGTCTTATCTATCTTTACGGTTATAACCTTCGCACCTTCTATATTGCCGCTATTGTCTACACTCCAGTAATTAACTACGTATTCACCTTCATTAGTAAGACTGATAGCGGTTCCTTCATATTCAACATCGTTTATGGTGTAATAGGTCTTAGCCACACCGCTTATATCATCTATGGCGGTTAAGGTGATATTAGCATCCTCATTTATCCAGATACCATCATATTGATAGTTGTCTGTGGTTTGAGGAGGAGTCTTATCTATCTTGACGGTTATAACCTTCTCACCTTCTATATTGCCGCCATTGTCTACGCTCCAGTAATAAACCAGGTGTTCTCCTTCATTGGTAAGACTGATAGCGGTTCCTTCATACTGAACACCGCCTATGGTGTAACAGGTCTTGGCTACACCGCTTATATCATCTATGGCGGTTAAGGTAATATAGGCGTCAGTGTTTATCCAGACTTCACTGTACTCATAGTTGTCTGTGGTTTCAGGTGGAGTTGTGTCTTCAACTTTTTCGATAACGGTTACGGTGATAATCTCTGAGGTTCCTTCATTTCGAGACACATCCCAGACCTTGGCCTGAAGCTGATATACACCGGGCTCATCAAAAGCGGTATTCCACTCTCTCTCATAGAGCGGCCCCCGGCCATAGCCTTCATATTGTTCATTCGCAAAATACTTTACTGTACTAACCTCATGATTATCAGCCGCCTCGGCTGTCATTTTAACCTTGCCGTATATAGTTGCTCCATCTTCAGGATAGGTGATTCGGGCAGTGGGAGGTGTGGTGTCGGGAGGGATATTATCCACCCTGACTCTGATCTTTTTGTATGTTACCGGCCCGCCCCAGGCCCAGGCGCTTATTATATATTCACCGTCTTTAAACTGGGTGGTATCCCACAAGGCTCTATATGGCAAAGACTCAAAAACAAGTTCACTGCCAAGAGGCATATCAATAACAGCGCAAAAGTTATCCTCAAGCGTGTAAGAGTTGCCGTCATAAACTCCTACCTTTAGTGTACCCGGCCCGGAAAAAGGCTCTACATTCAGAGTGGCGTCTCCATCACACTTTATATTAAATCCGGCTAAACTAACTCCTACATTGTCTGTAGCGGTTAGTTCAAGGGTTACGGCCCCTGTTAATACATCATCCTGAAAAGGAGATATTATCTCTACTACAGGCGGGGTAAGGTCTGTTGAAAATTGGAGAAGTTGAGATTCTACAATACGTCCATCCTCAAAGTGGGTTGCCATTCTGTAGTGGTATTCTTTATCAGGCAGCAGATTCCTTAAGATTACCTCATGTGTATAATGAGATATACTGCCGTCTCCATCTATAAACGGCCGGGATACTCCTGGTTCGGATACCATATCAAGATTACTTTCATCCAGGCCGTATTTGACATGCGGGATAGCCGGTTTGTCTGTGGGCCAGTGTATAATCAGATCTGTTTCACCGGTATGCTTAAGGCCGTGGAGGACATACTCTCCTTCTTCGGCATAAGCAATCGTTGCAATACACATCAGGCTAAGAGTTAGATAAACTATAATCTTCTTCATTTATACGTTTCCTTATGTTTTTTACTAATAAAACTTCGGCGCGTTGTAATAGCCCTTACTGGGCATACGTAAGGGTTCGTTGATCCCGTCGTTAAATTCAAAGTAAGTCTTGTAGACTTCTTTTGAAATGCTTTCAAAAATATCTTTGTCAACGCTATAGAGTATGCCATTATCGGATATAAATATCCCGCCGTCCTTATCAGTTTTAGTTCCGCAAGAATACGGGTCCAAAGAATAATCTACACCATTAATATTAACAATAGCCCCATCCTTCGGCGGCAGTTGTTGGTTGCTGTGTTCATAATAAATGTTAAAAAGGGTTTTCACTGTTATCAGAATCGGCATCTCTCGCGGCAAAATATCACCATCAAAAAGATAAAACGGCTGTGTGTAATACTGCCAGTTCGCGTCGCCGCTTAAATATGAAATTTTCTTGCAATAATCACGGGTATTATAAGTGATCTTTTTCTTTGTGTGTTCATCTGTGCAGTTAAATGTATCTAAAAGGTCAATCTCGCCCAAGCCCAGACAGCGGGCGGCTGTCATTGAATAGCCATCGCTAAAACAATTATATGTCCTTTCCAGGAAATTTCTTCCTTCCAGGTCAAGGTCTTCTTCCTCGTCAGGGCCTTCTTCCTCATCAGGGTCTTTTTCCTCTGTAGAGTAAGAGATACTCACACCTTTGATGCTATAGGAATAATCCAGCCAGCCCATGTATGACTTTGTATCAAAGGCCGAGGCTAACTCTCCTGCCGCGCTATTACATCCATCTATGAAAACCTGAGTAAAAGGATATGTCTTGCCTAAATGTGTCCTGTTTACATTCCTTATCTCATCAGCGGTTATTATGTTAAATGAATCCTTGAAGGCATGCCCGCTATAGTAAAAGATATCGCAATGTTCCAATAAAGAAAGCAGGTGTATTCTATATGCACCCTCAAGCATCACCATTTCGTATTCAGGGTCTGTAGGCTCGGAAGCATTTTTATCCTTGGGATTCGGATCAAAGATAGCCTTTACTTTTTCTGCCTTGTCTTTAAATCTTTCTTCAGGAACTTCATAATAAATCACTCCCGGGGCTCTCACCCTGACGATCGCTCCTTCGTTTTCCCAGCCAACAAATATGTCTTTTCCTGAGGGCGGATCGTCCTTTGGTTTACCCACGGGGATATGATCAGTAGGCAGCTCAAAATGGCCCCCTCTGACATGTGACTGGGTGTCGTTATCATCCCCAGCGTAAACAGTATAGTGATACGTTCCGGGAGCGTAAGCTGTAAAGTCCCACTCCACCGGTTCACTGCGAAAGGAAACTTCTTCTCCAGTCAAAAGCTTCTTGATAAGCCTGAATTTATCATCATAGAGGTTCAGGTAGATATTCCGATGACCAACTGCTTTAAAAGTTGCTATCTTCCCGCTGATAACAGGCTTGCCATAGACCAGATAAGCAAATGCCCCTTGATTCGGGTCGTACATAACTTCCCCATTTACTATGCCTCTACGTTTCTCGCCCTTAAAATGTATCCCAATCGGATATATGCCCTTGGGTACGATATTGCCGTCATCATCTTTACCGTCCCACTCCCATTGGTGAGTGTCCCAGAAAGAACCTTCACTGATTGCGGTTGGTTTTAAATCGGCCGCGGATATCGTCCTTATTATCTTCCCCTGGCCTCCATAGTTAGTTTTCCCGATAAGGCTATATATCTCAAGCGTATCTTCAAAGCCTCTAATGTCGTACTGGATTTTGATTGTTTTGTAGTCATCTTCTTTTAATTCTTTCAAAACACCGGCTATCTTTGCTAAAGAAGGATAAAAAGCGGTTGTCTTAACAGGATGGGCTCCTTTTACGTCAATCGTCAGTTGTATATCGCCGGTCCTGAAGCCCCGGTATTTGTTTTCTTGTTGGTATAAATAATGTGGATTGTAGTAAGTCAATTCCTGTGTAAAGAAATCAGGGATTGTTATATCTACTTCAAACTCCTTTCCTGAATAGATCCTGCCCAGATTGTAATACAGGCACATCTTATATCTCTTGAGGCCATTATTAAGCCTATCGTCGACATCAAGACAACCCTCGTCGTCCGCGTCAACACCAATAGGTTTACCTGGAATCGGCGCCTTCCCATTCAGGAGATAATGATCGGGGTCGTCACTATAAAAAGTATCTCCATAAATCCGGAAGATTCCGGGCATACTGCCGGTGAATAACGCGGGGTCTATGCGAACGCCCACTTTCTTTGTTATAATTCCATTAGAACTTATAAGTTTCGAGTATTGTGAATATGGATTCGTAAACGTGTAAAGAGTAGATGTTCCATAGCATCCCGAATATGGAGAGACAGTATAATTGGTAGATGTCCAAGGGCTCCACGTAGTCCATCTCTCTATCCAATTGTTATCAACATATTTTCTTTTGCTTCGCGTCATTCCAGATACCACGGGAAACAGCGTATATTGGCACTCAAACTCTCCACCGATATTCGGCCACCAGTCACTCACCCCTTCACCTTCTGTCCGTTTTTGAACTCCAGCAACCCTATAATAGGACGTCAGTACCACACCCTTCCAATGTGCAGGAGACAGTGAATCGTAATCTATCTCGCCCACAACAGCAACAGCCGTATCTACCCCCAACAAGGTAAACAAACATAAAAAAGTAATAATAATGGCAGTTTTGTAACGTAAAATCTTATTGTAGGGCATACTAATTCTCCTGTGATGAAACAATATCTATGGGGATGGGGCCTAAGTTATAGTCTTTTCCATTAATACTGAGATGGATAACCAGCATTATAGCCGGAGGCACTACCTCATGAGGATTAAGGAAAACCTCATCTATGTATTCAGCCTGGTTGTAGGTAAAGAGCTGTCCCTGATAGGGATAGTTTTTATAATCTTCAAGTTCTTCCCGGCTTTCGAGATTGGATAGATATGCCCAGTAAAGGCAGGTATGTTCTACAGGTTGTTCTTCTGTTAAGCCTTCTATCTGCCAGGTGATAGTGTATCTTTCTCCCGCTTCAAGGCTGCGGGTGATGTCTTTTATGGTTATATTTAATGGAATAACTTGAGATGCTTCTACTGAAAATAACTCTTCAAGTGGATAAGGCAGGGGTTCTTCAGGTAGTTGGTCTTCAGTTGCTAATGTGACTGATGGAGTAAAGATAAGGGTAAGTCCCAAGATAACTACTGTGCTTAATAGATAGGATAGTTTATAAGGTTTTTTCATTTTTAGACACACCTGCCTTTCCTGAAAAAATAACAGCTTTTTTATAGCACAAAATATATTATACATTAAGTCCAGTTAAAAAGCAAGAATTTTTTAATCTTTTTTAATCGCGGAAAGAGGGGGGGAGGAGAAGGGATAATTTTTTGCTATATTTAATATATTAAAATTTATGGCTTCCCGGCCGGCGGAGTTGGCTAGCGTAAACTGGCCTGCCAGCCGCCCACCTACGCTTATAGCTTCGGTGGATAAATAGCTCTGCTAAAAACGTAGAATGGCATAGCAGAATGAAAAAGCCCATTCCTACGAAGCTAAATATGTAAATAGTTAGCGAAGTAGAATGGCGGAGAGGCTGGGATTCGAACCCACTCTCCATAACATCTTTATTTATATTATATTATGACTATGGGAAATGTCAACGTGTTAAAATCGTGCGCTTTCAATAAATAAAGTTATTACATTTACTTAGATCTTGCATATTAATTCTTACAATATCTAATATTGATTATGAATAAAAAATCTATACTATCTATAGTAAAAAATTACCTTTCGACACTAAAAAACTGTTTATAGTTAAAACAATATGGATATTCAAATATAGTTTGGCCCTCCGGCTTTCGGCCAAGATTCCCTCCCCGGAGGATATCAAAAGGCAGATTTTATTTTTTCTCAGGTTTTGGGATTTCAATTCTGTCCTCCTCTGCCGAAGGAGCTTCATATCTTTTTAAATATTTCTCTGCTTCGTCAACAATATTACCTAGGTATGTGAGCTCTTCTTTGGGTAACTCATAAGCTTTTATATCGCTACCCTTTTTTTCTAATATAGCTATTTTGACGGGAAATCCAACATTGGCTGGTGAGGCTTTTATGCTATAATCTAATGCCCAATAAGCCGCTATTTTCCCTTCAACTAAACTAGGCAACCTATCAGGCCAGAAAACTCTCCTAAGAAAATATAAAAATGGGTCTGCAATTGGTTGTGCACATCCAATTGCTACAGTTGGCATCGCTTCTTTCTTTTCTTCAGATGAACCCGTAGCAGGAAATTCTAAAAGTACAAGATTCTTTTTAACTGGCATTGCTATAAGAGTATGAGAAATAATTTCCTGCTCATGCAATCGACCTAACATGTTACTCGAATCTTGCGCGAATTTTGCCTCTCTTATCAGATGTGTTCTGAATGCACCAGTAATTTTAATTCTTGCTTCTTCTACTCCCTTATTTGAAAAAGCATTATTCTTCCAAAGCTTTTCGACTTCCTCTTTAAAGAATTGCGCTAACCCAACAGATCCAGAAATACCAACAATTATATTATCGTCAATGATATCTAACTTCTTGGTGGGTTGCATTGCAGTTTGCTGACCCGTGCTTGTAGTATTAGTTGAGGCGCTATCGGCTCCAATTACTATCCCATTATTACATTTAACACCAACTATTAAAGTCATTTATACTCCTGAAAAAAGACTGTTAATTTTATATTTAGGGTATTCTTTATAAATTGCTGTTAGAAGTTGTTTAAATGAAATGCTTTTAACCCACCTTATAATTTCGGAGAGGTATTTTAAATCATCAGCTATTGCTGCATCTTTTAGCTCTTTTATCCGCTTTTTGCCTTCCCCCGTTAGAGAATATCCAACCCAACTTCTCCCTATAGGGCGGCTAAATTTAATCAAACCATCTGCTTCTAAGCTTCCCGTATCAGAATAAATATCTTTGCAAAATGGCCCATAGTTATACGGTGCAAATTTGTAGAAATCTTTACGAACAGCTGATTTTTTATTTTCTCCAAGCAAAAACAAACTTTTTTGAAGTTGGGCGGGGGAAAGGTGGCCTTCTCCTGCATAGCTTATAGCGAATAGAGCCCAATCTTTTCTGTTCATTCCATCCTCCTTCTTATATTAGTACACTATCAAAATAACAACTATATCAGAATCGTCTCACAATTTTCTATATTTTCTTCATTAGTCTATAATCATGTTTGCTAATTCGCGTTTATCTATCAAACATTAATCCCGTGAAATTTCTTTTTTATATATTCTTCTGGGTCATCAATTATTTTGTCATATTCTGACTTATGCATTCTCTTTGATTCCAAATCAATTTTTACATCTTGTATGAATTTTTTGAAATCTTTATTTTGAGCACATAATTTATTCATTGTTTCCCAATCAAGAGCATCTTTTGGTGTCGCTGGCCGAATTATGGGGACATAATACTTATTTAATAATTGTCTATCGTGTCCCTGGAATTTCAGATGTTATTTTACTGACATCTGTCAAGAAGTTTTTTACTTTTATTTGTTTTCTTAAAATATATGCTGTGCTAATATATAGCGCTATTTACATACCAAATACTGTCCAGCTATAATTTCCAAAGCTCTGCTGCTTCTCTTGCCAATGCTTTCGCTCTTTTTTCTATCGCTTTTTCAGGATCTTCTTCAAAATCTTTTTTATATCTCGCTATCTCATTATTAATAGCGAATGGCGATACAGAATACACTTTTTTAACCTTATCATCCATTTTTTCGTTACCAGTTTTCTTATTGTCACTATCATAAAGTAAACTTAAATTACCTATGTTATCAACAAACTCTTTTATTTCGCTTTGTTCATAACCCCATTTTTGAGGTTTTTTAGGTAATATATGCTCTATCGTTGGACTTACAAGCTGTATGCCTGGATTTTTCTTTTTGAACATAGTATTGAAAATATGATAAATCAAACTGTTTTTTGAACCATCTTTATACCATATTTCACTAGCAAATTTGTCTATAAAATCATTGTCATTTGAAACTTTTTTCTTAAGCGTCGAATAAAACTTTGCTGTCATTCTGTTCATTTCTTTTTTATTATATCTTTCGGTTAACTTACATTGTTCTGCAAAAACTTTCTCATAATCAGAAGGATTTAACGAAAGAAGCTTTGCTCTAAAAGAAAAAGACCACAGCCTATCTAAATCCGCACATAATTGCCCCTCGGTATATATGCCCTTAGATGAAATAAACTTGTTACAAAACGCCAAAATAAGCTCATAAACTTGATCTATATTAAGAACTTGGAACCACTTCAAAATTTCTATACTTTTTTGATTGAAATATCGCTTTAATTCATCATCGTTGTCAGAACGTAAATCAGAATATAGCTTGGCATCGTTTAATATCGACTTCACATAATTAACTATCTTTGCGTTGCTCTTGCCTTTTAGTTTTTTACTTTTAATGCTGTCAAAGAGCTTACTACCCTGAATATACCCTTCGTGCGATATCCATTGATGCCTTAAAAACTTGGGAATTAGCGAGACCGTTGTTTTTTCAAAGACACTTTCCATCAGTTCCCAATTTTGTTCTACGCTTTTTCTCGCATCAGTACTGCCAGCTGAATACATTACAGCATTTTTTACTAAATCAGCAACAGATAGACCTATTCCAGTCGCATTTAACCCTTCGAATATATTATAGGCATCGCTATCAGTTTCACATATGATAGTTATTATTACCAAATCTAAAACTCTGCCCAATATATCTTCTAGCTTATCAAGCTTATTATCTTTTATATATTCTGCAAGAAGCTTTTTTATTGTTTTGTAGTTTTTAACATATTTTATTTGGCTTCCATCTAAGTTTTTTAGTTCTGCCTTATTATTAACATTTATTTTACTATCTAGAATTTTAATATACACATCACAAGCATTCTTTCTTCCAGGTAAAATTCTTGGCTCTCTTTTTGCCGTCCTTTTGAGTTCCTTATGTGTCAGGATATTTTTTATTGTATCTAAACTTTCTTCAATGCTTTCTTTGTCTTCCCCTTTGACAGTTTTGGCGATTTCTTTATACTCATCTCTTATAGCCGTTAAAATTAAAGAGACAGTTATCAATCTTTGTTGTCCATCAATAATTAACATTCTTCCATCTATATTACTTGCCCCTTCCAAGCAGACAATATTACCAATAAAATACTTACTTGGATAAGATGTAATACTTTCCCATAAATCGCTTATATTTTTAGTGGTCCATTTGTAAGCACGTTGAAATGTGGGCACAATAAACATTCTTCTTTCTGAACAAAACTCTGAAAAATGAAGGTCTTCACAATTTTTTATACTACCTCTCACGATAGCTTTCTCCTCAATTTGATTAGTGGGTTTTTGCAGTAACGTATTACTTTGGAATATATTGCTTATGTTGTTTAACTTTTGCTCTGCACTCTTTATTTTATCGTGGTGCATTGAAACTAAAACAGATAGTTAAGGCATGGGTAAGTCTAGGAAATCTAAAGGAAGTTCATTAAAGAAATAGTAGCAGTCAACCGATTTCACATAATCTAATACATCTTTATACTCTTTCTTTTTGAACCAGTCATTAAGAACATAAACATATTTAACAGATATGTTTAAAGGGGTTAGCAATTTTTTGTATTGCTTATTCTTAAAATCACAAGTCTGCAGCTTCTCATCAACAGAACCGGCCACTTCTTGAAATTTGATTTCTATAATAAAGAGTGTTTTATCTTTTATTATTAAGATCGCTTCATCAGGAAGTAATTTTTTAGAAATGATAGCTTTAAAATCAATATCATTTGGCTCTAATAAGTTTTTATATAATTTGTGTTTTTGGTATAATTCTGCAACCTTCTTATCTTTATAATAAATAGTGTCATCTGAAACTTTATAATGGGAAAGAGAAGAAATTGCTTTTTCAAGAGATATTCTAGACTCAAATCTTAAGCCCGTTATTGTTTTGCCTCCACCTTTGCCGCCCTTTATCATACAAGTACCGCCTTTGGTTTTCTATCACGTTTTTTCTTTACGTTGGCATTAAGTAAATTAAATCTTTTTATCGATAAATCAAGGTAAGATCTTTCATTATCTATACCAATAAATTTTCTACCATATAAATGTGCAACAAGTCCTGTTGTAGAGCTACCCGTAAAGGGATCTAGCACAAGTTGTTCTTTGTTTGTACTCGACAAAACAATTCTTTTAAGCAAATCTTCCGGCTTTTGAGTCGGATGCTTGCCAAATGTTTTCTCAAATGGTTTAGGTGTGTTAATGCTCCATACAGAACGCATTTGCTTATTGGGTTTCTTTATAATATCTCCCGGCCATTCACCGTTGCGCATAAGATTATAATTAAACACATGCTTAGCTTTTTTATTTTTTCTGGCCCAAATTATTGTTTCATGACTTGCGGTAAAAAAGCGGCAGCTTAAATTGGGGGCCGCGTTAGGCTTAAGCCAACTTATATCATTTAATATATGATATCCTGATACTTCCAACGCATATCCACAGCGATAAATTGAGTGATAAGTTCCGCTAATCCAAATTGTACCATTAGGCTTTAAAACGCGCCTACATGCGTTTATCCAAGCTATGTGAAACTTTAAATCTTTATCTAAACCCTTGCTTTCGTCCCAACTGCCTTTATTAACAGGAACTCTTTTGCCGGCATGGCAGGTAAAACCGCCATTGGATAAATTATACGGGGGGTCCGCAAATATCATATCCACTGATTCTTCAGGCAAATTATTCAAAGAATCCCTACAGTCATCTAAATAGAGTTCGAAGTTATCACTTTTGAAGTATGGCTTATTCTTGTTACCTTTTATCATGATTAAAAGCTCTCCCCTTCCAAGGCATCAAACTGCGTGGCCTTTTCTATTATAAGTGGCTATAGCAATAAATTCAAGCATTATCTAAATTTTCCAATACCTTCACATCCTCTTTCATATGAACTGTGGGTAAATGTGCATACTTCATAGTATCCCTTATATCAGAATGACCCAATAACTCTTTTATTTTATATATATCCACGCCTTTTTTCAATAGAAATGTGGCGTATGAATGTCTAAGCTCATGCAATCTGGTAAGGCCGGTGATGTTTGCTCTTTTTGCTATTCTTATAAGAACTCGTCTTGGCATATGTTTTGAATATGGCCCAAATAGAACCGGGTTGTTTTTCGGTAAGTTTGTTAATACCCGCTTGAGATTATCGTGTATGGGAATTATTCTTTCTTTGGCTTTACCTGTTTTTTTATTTATTCCTTTAGGCCGAAAATTTTCTTTATTGCGTATATATATTAAACCTCTTTCAAAATCTACATCCTTCCACTCAAGACTAAGAAGCTCTGATTTTCTTAATCCGGTGTGTATAAAAGTATAAAACATAGGATAAAATTCTTTAAATTCACTTTTGCAGGTAGTCATAAATCCAGTGTACTCTTCTTCCGTTAATACTTTAATTGGTTTCGAATCAATTATTTCGACCGATTTTAAATTTTTAGCCGGATTTTCAGATAAACAATCCCACTCTACTGCTTTACAAAAAAAGGCCTTTAAAACAATTACATGATTTTTTAGTGTACAGGTTTTAGCTTGAGCTAATCTATACTGTTTATAATTTTCAAGCAGTTTGGACGTAATATCTGATAGGTTTTTGATATTAGGATAGTCCTTGAGAAAATTAACGAAGGTTTTTAGAATAGTCGTGTAACTCCGAAGAGTATGTTCACGACGGTTAACCTTTATCCATTCTAAATAATCAGAAACAAAGACCTCTACAGATTTTTTTAAGAAAACTCTGCTGCCCCCGGAAAGTAAAACTTCGGATTCCTTTCGGATCAGGATTTCTCTGGCAAGTAATTTCGAAGCAGTACCGGAGCTTTCTCTTATCCTTTGCCCTCCCGCTGAATAAGCCAGCCACCAGCAAGGGCTATCTTTTCTTTTGTAAACTACGCCCATGTCTTATTACTACCCTGCTATTCTTACTGCCGGTTTTGCCAATACCGGCTGTTTAAATGATTCAGCGAACTTGTTTAATTCTGATAATCGAAAAAGCACCCTACCCCCTACTTTGTAGCAGGGAATCATGCCTTTATATCTCCAAACATACAAGGTTGATTCTTTCACATCCAAAAACTTTGATACTTCACTTATGCTTACAAATCTTTCCACAATTAACCTCCTATTTAAACACTATTGTAATTATCTTAATGCTTTTCCCTAAATGAACCATACATGTCATAAGCACCTTGATGACCCACGCATAATGCATCTTTTCAAAAGTCGACAGCGTATGTCTGCTAAATTTAATCTCTATCACCTTCTCACCTCCTTACTTAACCTATTTGTAAAGTTATAGGGCAAAAAATATATGCTACTTAACTTATTTGTCAAGTTTCAAATTAAAAAAATATCCTAGAGAAGATCTTTTGCTTTGCATCCTACTGCCTTTGCTAGTTGCTCAAGCTTTTTGATCGATACCATCTTCCCATTCTCAATCTGGCAGATGTAACTTTCACTAACTCCAACCTTTGTCGCAAGTTCCAGCTGAGTTAAATTCATCTGCACTCTTTTCGCCTTTAATTTACTTCCGATATCAATAGTCATTTGAAAGAACTCTTTTTTCTCGTTGATATAAATATACCACAACTTAACCTATTTGTCAAGTATTATTTTTACTTTTTACTTTCTTCTACAACAAAGGGTGTTTCTTTTAAAAAGAAAGTGATTTTATCTGCTGGTTTTATATTGTATTGAAGATCCTTGTTACTGACCACAGATTGTCTCTTAATTAAATCCTCTTCATATGCAGAATAATACCAATCTTTTATGTCTTTATTCTCAATGGCCTTCTCGTAGTACCCTTTTGCTTTTTCCACGTCATTTGTGTAACACCAAATAATATCTCCTATTTCAATATTTAAATTTACATATTTCTCATTTTTTTCTATTCCTCTTTTGTAATATTTTAGCGCTTTCTCCCAATCTCCTTCGGCAAAAGATACGCGACCAAGTAAATGATACGTTATACTATTGTCATCTTCTATATATAATGCTTTATTCAAAATTAGCATCGCATCCTTAAAGCGTCCCTCTTCAGCATAAAGCTGCCCTAGCAAACGATGCACTTCGGCAAATTCTTCAGGATATTCTATATTTATTAATTCAAGAAGCTTAATTTTTTCCCTGCGATCTTCTGCATTATAGATAAAATAAATATATATATCACGAACTACCTGCTGCCTTTCACCGTCCGCTAATGTGTTCGCATATAATAAAATTGCTTCGGCAAAAGCTATTGCTGAATCGTAATTATTAGCTCTTAGATTTTTTTCTATTTTTGATAGTGGGCGTTTTAGAGGGAGTCTGTTGCTACAGAGGAGAGTTAGGGTTATTTGCCTTCGATCTTTCAAATAATTTTCTTTTTTTAATTCTTCACTTTCCCTCCCAGAGAAATAGGTGCATAGACAACTTACCATAAAGGCACATATTGTTAATATGAGTAATGATATATAAATTCTCCGCTTCTCATCGTTCCAGTCTTTAAGAAGAGAGAAGAGGGCAATTATAAAGGGTATAGAAATAGCAACATATAGCAATATCATTTATCCAATACCTGTTATTCCCTAACGATTAATGCCCCGCTACTTCCAAAATAACGGATACGCATCCTTGAACACGACGGCAAAATACGCGCATTTGTTGTTCTGAAAGTGGTGATGATAGCTTATGCACTATTTCGTTTGATGGGAAAAATGTTGCCTCGGCAAGTTTTATATCTTGTTCTGCCATTTTCGAATATGACCCACAAGCGATTTCACGAAATATATATCGAAGTTTCGAATTGCGGCTAAATTCTCCGTCTATCATATTATCTTTTGGATTTTCAAAGTATGAATTAAGTTTTTTATCAGGCGCCAAATAACGCAGAAGATGATCAAGTAAAGTTCTGAAAGACACCCCTGCGTGACGAATCCATCCTTCATGGCCTGATTTTACCGCCACCATACCCTCTCGATATACGCTGGCTAATTGTGGATTCACTGCTTGCAAACGCGTCTCAAGTCCATCTCCTAATGCATCAAGGAAGTTATCTGTACTTTTGACACAAAATCGATCTAAAGCATCTTCATCCAAGCCCCCAAGAACAGCAACAGCAGATATCGCAGCATATGGTTCAATTGTAGGCGCCTGGAAGAGTAAACTATTTGTATCAATCAAAGGAGAACAAGTCATTTCATTATATACAGAAGCTGATAGTGAGTTAAAATGTATAGTTGTTTCGTTCATATCAGCAAGATAAGTATCTACACTTTCCACGGGGTTGGTAAAAATCTCTACGTTAAGCCGTGATGTCGCCAAGGAGGTGTTTATTAAACTTTTAACTGTAAAGGTATTATTCTGCAGACTATTGCCCAACGAAATAAGACTATCTTGAGATAATGAATTTATAGCAACTGGTTGGTCTGGAATAGATAATGCGGACAGTTTTTCCATGCTAAAGACGTCTACTCCATTATAATCAGTAATATGAAGACTCTCAATATTACTGCGAACACTGCTAAGCATTGATGCCGTAGTGGCTAAAATTGAGCTTGTTGCGTCAACAACTAAATCAGACGAAAGAGAAGCTATTTTCTGACTGTCCAACAAAAGTGATGACGGCGTTTCTGCAATTTCTGCAAAATTATGAGCACATGATATAATAGATGAAATATTGTTACTTGCTATAGAAAGAGTATCCTTCAAATCAAATATCGCGCGAGCTGGTGCACTATTACATCTAAAATCCAAACTTTTTTCTACCATAGACGTCACATTGGAAATATTTTTAGTGAATACGTTAACTTCATCTGTCAACTTAGCAATAGGGAGGATCCATGTGTCGGGGGCTATAAACGCATTATCATGGCCATCCATAAATGACCTCCTTTAAATTAAATTATCTTTTGTTATGGCGTGTCAATTTCGTGACATAAATTTTAAAAAAGATAAAAATATGCAAGATTTATATAAAAATACAAAAAGCAGTTAACACCTTGATTTTACTACTTTTATATATAACGTCAAGGGAATTAACTGCTTATGGGATTACACTGGCAGTGCTTATTCGATAAAATTCGAACTCATTTTGGAGCGACCTCAGGGAAGCACACTCAATAAATCAAGATTAGGTCTGACATGGGTTACTTCTTCGTTGTCCTCTTGGTGGACTCTTAGCGTCGCACATGCACTCGACAGGCGTCTCCCCGAGATCACCCGCCTTCTGCATTATTCACCACTTACCCCTTTGAACAATTATAGGAGAAAAATTAAGTAATTTATCTTCCTCATAAATACTAGCTTTTTCATGTAAATATTGTCTATGAATAAATTTCATTTTAATAAAATATCCTACCCTTAGCTTTTGTTCATCTAAAATTTTTTTTAACCATGTTCTCTTTATTTCTATTATTTGTCCAGATGGAGCATCAAAATCACTATTATGCCGTTCTATTATTCCTATATTCCAAGCATAACTTATGATTACTTTTTCTTCGTTAAACATATAGAACCAATTATTTGCTTCGTATCCCTGCTTAAGCCCCTCATTTAATAAGTTTTCGGCAATACCAAAAGATGCATGGCGCCCAATACATGCTTTCCAATAGTTAATTGGATGCGTGTGTATCCGCGCAACTAAAGGAAATATTACAGCATCTTTAACTTTAATCCCTCCAACGTTACTTTCGTCTAAAGGCATATTTTCTTGCTCAAAAAAACAAAAGGGCTTTTTTGTTATTGAAGGAACTTCGATAACAGGAGAGTAAGCAATAACTTCTCCTATTTCTTTTGCGCTTGGTAACTGCGCTCCTTTTATTTCATAAGCAAAAGGTACCACGAGAATTTTAGTGCCAAGATTTTCACTATGCCATCCGTCAAAAGGTTTAGCGGGGCCATGCAGACCAACTATCTTATTTTCATCTAAATCTAGTTTATCCAATAAGCTTTCTAAGTCTGTAAGAATTTTCCCTTGAGAAATATCTATTTTCCCATTTGATTTTTGGCTTAAGCCTGGCCACCAACCAGGAGAATTGCGTTCATTAATTTCCCAAAAATTGATATCTATTGGACACAATGAGAACGTCCATTTAAATAAAAGACCTTTTGGTATTTTATTCTCCTTATAACAAAGAAACAGCGTTCTCAAAAAAGCTGACCTATAAATTTCCGACATTTTACTAGAAAATGCTGGCATACTAGGTTGATATCTTCCTCCCATGAAATCCATTACATCCCTTAAAGATTCTTCAATACCAATCTTTTTTCTAATTCGATCTGCATCCCAAGCCCACTGTTGTATAAATTTAAACCCTGTATTTTTTTCGATTTTTTCTGCCCTTATCACATGAATGGGTGGCAAAAAAGCTTTTTGAGTACGAAGGAAAAATTTATTAGGTTTATAATCCTTTGGACAAGATTCTAGATTTTCCGGTTCTCTTTCTTCAACAAACTCTTCTTCTTTTAGAACTTCTCCTTCTATTGCTAATGCAACTTCTCTTAAGAGAAATTCTGAATTTATCGAAGAATTATTAATGTTATCTTTTATTGTCTTATAGGCCACCAATCCGTTGCATTTATTAAGTCTTGCTGATTTCACAAAGGGGAGCAATGTCATTACTGTTATGCTTTCAAGCCCTTGCAAACTTCCCCATTTTAATAGTTGTGTAACAACTAATTGCGATGTCTCTTCATTAGAGATAAGATTACATAATGCTGTAGCTGCTCTTTCACGCACAAGTGGACTCGGCCACTTAAATCGCTCAAGAAGAACATCTAAAGAATTTTTACCCCTCCACTCTTGCCACACAAGCTTTGGAATGCTTAAATCTGCCATTAAATCTTCTGCAAAGGTTACTGCAACTTCCGTCATTTGTTCTGCGATGTCCAGAACATTAAAAAAAGTCATAAATTCTACACCTCTTGGAACAGGCAAATATGCAACAAATTTTGAATTTCCCTCTCGGTCAACCTTAGTTAATGTTTCTTTACAAAAATCCTTAAATTTTTCAGGGAAATGTTGCTTTAAAAAATCCCATCTTTTTACAACTGCTTCTTTTCTTGAAAAAAATCTTCCTGACCACCCATATCCTTTAGTGTGGGCATTACATAATAAAAAGAAGCTCTTTTCTTTGTTTTCAAATTTAAAAGCTAACGGATATAACAAATCTAGCACTTCGTGATCGGCCTTTTCTATTCCCGTTTCTTCGATCCAATCTATCGTTATTTTATACGCCTCTTCTTCTCCCTCCTCAGAAAGCCAACACTGACTCCATCCGCTCAGATACCTATTTCTCTGATATAAATCTTTTATATTTAATAAATGGTTTTTGAGATTACTTGGCGCAATCGACTTATAATCAGTTAAATCATTGGCTAAAGACGAATGGTTGCAGTTCGTGCCCCGCTCTTCTTTGGGAGGAAAAGTTACTAAACTATTAAAATATTCCCTGTTCTCATTTAAAATAGTTTCTACTGTAGGATTTTTTTTAGCCATGTCCTGTAATTTTTCAATTGACTCTCTATCTATTGCTGTTTTTAGTACAGCTTTATCAATTTCGTTATTTTTAACAGTTATAGAAACAATAAAGGGAAAAATATCCTGTGCCAAAAATAAATTTTCATTATTAGCATGATATATATAATAGCTTTTTAAGCTTTCTGGGTTTATTAAAGCAAGTTTTTCTGCAAGATCTATTTGTAAATACTTAGCACCTTCGGTATAATTTTCTGCTTGTTCTATCAATGGAGCTATTCTTTTTAGCCATGAATCTCCTTTTTTCGACCCTGCCTTATGACACGCTTCTACGCACTCTAAGACATCAGAATGATAAGCATCTTTAGCCCCATAAGCTAGCATATTTAAAATTGCCTTTTTAGTAAAAACTTTTATTCTATCGCTGTCCTTATGTAAGCCCGCAAGATGTGCTAAATCTACATATTGCTCCACTCTATCCCTAAAATATATAACATCATTTTTAAGGCTTTTCTCTTCTTCGGTGATAAATTTCACGTATGCTTTTTCCTCTAAAAACGGTTCTCGTTCATAAGCTAAGTTTTTCAACATTACATATTTGCCAAAAAAATCTGAATCGCAATATTGAATAAATTCATTTTCAGCAATTTTGAAATTATCGTTTTGCCATCGCTTAATATTTTTTAATAAGTTAAAAACTTTTTCTGCCGCTGTTCTAAATGATTTATATATTCCGTAGATATCTCTATCTTCTCTCCAATCTAGAACATGTAAATCTTTCAATTTGTCAATTAGATCGCTATATTTAATATTTATTCCATTTTTTATTTTTTCTCCATGTTCCATCCCTAATTCAACAAGGCTCTTAGCTGCTTCACGGCTCCAAGAAAAAAATTCCCCGCTTTTAATCCAATGCTCAACAACAGTTTTCTTTGCTCCACAACTAAGTATTAAAGCACTCGTGTAACAATTAAAAAAGGTTATAGCAAGAGCTGAAACTTCTTTACTTTTGTAATCTTCTAATGCAAGTGGGAATACTTGATGCTCTGGGATTAAAGTACTCACATCTCCAGGGAGCTTATTAAGCACGGCAAGCAATAACATTTCTTGTAAGCCCACAATGTGTTTACCATTTTTTAAAATAAAGCCACTAATGTCAATTTTATTTTCGAAACAATATTTCGTATACTGATTCAATACAATATTTTTTTCTTCTTGTGATATTTTTTTGCTGATCAAATTTTCAATTATTGTAAACTTGCGAGCTTTAAGCAATCCAAACACATAGCATGATAGCAATTCTTCCTTTTTTACACTGTTATCAAATTTCCTTATCCAATTTAAAACCCTTTTAGGCTCAATATTTAAATATGCCACAACTTTACTTAATGTTATTTCTCGTTGCCCTCGATTTCGCATTGAGTATTCTTCATCTCTATCATATCCAGTGTTAAGCTCCTCAAATATTACCTCCAAAATATCCATTCTTCCTTTTTCTTCTGCCAGTGTAGCTAAAGCATTTAATTTGGAAGAGGAATAGCTTGGAATGTTTTCTTCGAATATATACCTATCTATATCTTTTCCATCTTTTTCTTTCAATAAAAACATTATCAACTTTTCATAATCATCTTCATTTTCTACTGTTATATTATCAACCACATTCAACAATAACCCCAGGAATGCTCCTTTTGAAAAATTTCCCTGTTGAAGGGCGGCATCTATGCCCATACTCAAATGTTCATTAATTAGCTTTAGAGAGCATTGTTTTTCTATCGCTTCTATAACCCAATCTTTTGTTAAATTCGAAAGAACTAACTCATAATTTCCTAACTCATATTCTAATCTAAGCCATTGTTGCCAACACAGCTCTTCCGGAGCTTTGCTTGTAAGCCAATTCCTTAGCTCTTTTTTTATTGTAGGGTTCGAAATTTGAAACTCTTGCGTTTGTCTAATGTATTCCGAAAAACTCGTGTGGAAAAAAGTGACCCCTCGACGAATCTCTTTCAATAAATGTTTTATTTGCCCAAAACCTTCTAAAAGCGCATCCATACGTACTGCATTGGAAACAAGAACTTCAAAGACTTGATGGCCTTTTAAGAAAAAATTAGCACCTGCTATTAAGATCGCAACGCTTTTACCTTCTTGTCTTAATTTAGACCATAATATGTTGTAGTATTTCTCGATATTTCCCTGATAGGGTGGTAAATTAGCTAAATCATAATCTGTAATATTTTTTGTTTTACCAAATTCAAATAAGATTTCAAGTGAATACCTAATATGCAATGGATGTCCTTCTGTAAGCTGATAAAATTTGTTTGTAAATTTTCTAATAATATATCTGTCCTTTTGAATCCTTAACTTTTTACTTTTAATGTTTTTTCGTATTAGATTTGCAACGACACTTTTTGAAAATGGTTTAACTTCTATCCACTGTTTAAATGAACAATGTTCATATATTATTGGGGGAAGATTTTCTTCAGACATCAACCGTGTTCCTAAAACAATCCACATTTCTTCTAAGCACGGAAGTATCTGCATCAAAAATTTATTCAAGTTTTTTATGTCACTATAATTTTTAACATGGTCAAGCCCATCAACGATTATTACTAAGGCTTGTTTTCTGGCATTAAACTGTTTATTGATTGCAGATAACCAATCTTGTAATTTTGCCTGTTTTTGATTTTGGTTAGCATGTTCTCCCAATAAATCTCTAAATTTTTGGTAAATTTCGTTCTTTAATCCTTCTTCTGCCCTTTCATGTTCAAGTCGTTCATAGAAATCAGGATCGCTCGTTGTTAAAAAATAGTGGTGCTTTAATACCGGGATATTGGCTCCTTCTAACTTTTTATATAAGTGTGACAAAAAAGTACTCTTGCCAACTCCAGGAAGTCCATACAAAATATGCAGGCCACCTTTTCGTTTTTTAAAATCACTTATTAACTTTTTCTCAATTCTTTCATCAAACAACTCAAAGTCGTCTGGCATTGAAAATTCTTGATTTAACGCTTTTAATTTTTCCCACCCTGCCGCACTTCTTAAGTCCTCTATTTTTATTAAGCCTTCTTTAGATGGCTTATCTTGTTCTATAGCCCACTCTCTAATTTTTTCCTTAAAAGCTAACCATGCACCACCACTCCCACCCAGTTCTTTAAAAATCACTTCTGTTTGAGTCCACATTCTTTCTAAAGAATAGTGGTCAAAATTAAATTTAAAATTATTAAAAAAAGTCCTTAAATGCTTCTTTTTGTAGGGCTTTATTTGCCTAAGCATCTCTTGATAATGCTCGGGAGACAATTTTTTTAGCTTTTTGATATCAATAATTATTGCCGTAGAGTTATCACACATTTCAGCAACATTAATTATGTTTTCAGAGGCTTTTCGATTGGTTAGTAATTCTGCCTTTACTTCGCGAAATGACTTTTTTTCTCGAAATTCCTGCCAAGACAGAAACCATCTTTTAAATAAAGACTGTCTTTTGGTTTTTTTCCCTTGTGGTTCTTTTAATATTGACTCCAAGCTCCATTCATCTTGCGGGGTTTCTGGATGACATGAATACTTAATTTGTTTTAGAAATAGTGTATTATCCTTACTTACAAAAACAATGTCATCCAAAAAGCCACACTCTTTTGCTTCCAATTTAACCCATTTTTTTTCTGCTGGGTACCTAAGCCATTTTACAAACAAGAAGGCAGCACAAGCATCTTGATAATCGAAGCCTTTTCTAATAGGTCCAGTTTTTGTTAAGATTTTGTGAGTATTATCATAATTTTCCATTTTTAATCCTAATAAAATTTGTTTTTCCTCTTCCAACTAATTCATCTATGCCAATTTGAAAAACATTAGACAATTTGCTAAGAGTTTTTAGTGTTGGATATTTTGCTAGTCCCTGTTCAATTTTTGTTATTGCATTAAAGGATAATCCTGCTTCCTGAGCGAGTTTTTGTTGAGACCAGCTTTTTTCTACCATAGACATTATGTTGGAAATATTTTTAGTGACTACGTTAACTTCGGTAGTCAACTTGTTAATAAGGGAAGTCTATGTGCAGGGGGCTACAAACGCAGCATCATAACCATCCATTAATAACCTCCCTTAGGTTAAACTATTATTTGCTATAACGTGTCATTTTCGTGTCACAAGTCTCAAAAAACATAAAAATATGCAAGATTTATATAAAAATACAAAAAGCAGTTAACACCTTGATTTTACTACTTTTATATATAACGTCAAGGGAATTAACTGCTTATGGGATTAGGCTGGCGGAGAGGCTGGGATTCGAACCCAGGGTACCGTTAAGTACACACGCTTTCCAAGCGTGCCGTTTAAGCCGCTCACGCACCTCTCCATGTTATAATTGCTTTTCACCGCTTCTCCGAAAGAAGTATCTTCAATGAAGAGAGCGGGATCCCGCCATAGGC
This sequence comes from Candidatus Omnitrophota bacterium, assembly GCA_023140385.1. GTDB lineage: Bacteria > Omnitrophota > Gorgyraeia > JAGLLT01 > JAGLLT01 > JAGLLT01. The sequence continues at coordinate 28,551 of JAGLLT010000008.1, read as the reverse complement.
GGTGGCCAAGCGTGCCGTTTAAGCCGCTCACGCACCTCTCCGGATTAATTCTTTAAAGGCACTTCCGCCTTTATATTTTTTAATCTGACGCTCTCTTAACCAAGCTTCTTTTTTTGTTTCAAAAGCTTTTGCATAAATAAGACCCCAAGGACCTTTATTTTTTGTCCACTTATTTGCATTAGAATTATGTTCTTTTAATCTGGCTTCAGGGGGCTTAGATGTCATTCCAGTATAATATTTGCTTTCACTATTTTTCAAGATATAAACGTAAAACATAGTTCTTGTTTCGCTTTTCACCGCTTCTCCGAAAGAAGTATCTTCAATGAAGAGAGCGGGACCCCGCCATAGGCGGTGGCCAAGCGCGCCGATTAAGCCGCTCTCGCACCTCTCCATGTTATAATTGCTTTTCACCGCTTCTTCAGCGAAGGATCTTCTTTCTTTTTAATTTAAAAAACTCTTGTATAATATCACGGCAGCTATCTTCAAGAATGCCGTTTTTAACCTCTATGCTGTGATTTAATTTTTTATTATCTGATAAATCCATCACCGAACCGCAGGCGCCGGCTTTACTGTCATCCGCTCCGTAAACAAGCCTGTTAACTCTGGCCAGTATCAAGGCGCCCATACACATCGCGCAAGGTTCAATGGTTACATACATCACAGTATCAATGAGGCGTTCGTTTTTAAGATAACTGGCCGCCTGAGTAATGGCAATCATCTCAGCGTGAGCCGTGGGGTCTTTTAGGGTCTTTATTTGATTGTGGGCTTTGGCAATAATTCTATCTTTATGTACTATCACCGCCCCCATCGGCACTTCATCCGCCTTAAAAGCTTCAACGGCAAGCTTCAGCGCCTCCCGCATATAATATTCATCATTCATCTTTATCAATTATAAACCGCTTCTCAAACTCTCGCAGAGCATTTGCTTTAACGTAGTTCTTCCCTTACTAGATTTAAAATACCTTTCTCTTCTCAATGCGTCTATCTTCGATAAGTGCGCCTCATAATACATCAATACAAGCGGCCTTCTTGACTTGGTGCTTACCGCCTCGCCTCTATTGTGTTCACTCAATCTCTTTTCAACATTTTCCGTAAAACCAATATAAAAAGCCTTATCCTTTTTACTTATAAGTACATAAACAAAATACATTTTTAATCCTCCCCGTACCACTCAAATGCTTTCGGGTACGGGACACGCCTCTGTACCAGACTAATCTCTGTATTAGACATACTCAACACTAAACTAACCCTGTGCCGCGCACCGTACCTGAGCAAAATTTAAAAATTTTGCGAATGGTACGGTGGCGCGCCCACCCCGATTCGAACGGGGAACCAACGGTTTCGTAGACCGCTACTCTGTCCAATTGAGCTATGGGCGCATCTGTGAATTTTCTACTTAAGCCATAGCGTCCCGTCCGCCGCCCCGTCCGCCGTAGCTTTAGAGCGAAGGCGGAAGCTTTAGCGAAGGAGGAAGCTATTATGGGCGCAAGATTTGTTGTTCTGCTAAGTGCCTTATGATACCGAGGGAGCGGGGAACTACAAAGTCTGTTTTTTTGGCCGCTTCACTGCTTTCTTTTTTGTAACTAATATCAATAACTTCAATAAACTCCGCCGTGTAGTCTTTTAAAACACCCACGTACTCACATGATTTATCTCCTCTTCGCAGTTCAAGCACAACCTTTTTACCGATGTGCTTTTCCAGAAGGGGCTCATAAGCGGTCGCCGACATACCAAAAAGATTGCTCTTCATCTTGTTAACGTATTTATCCTGAGAAGTGAGTACACCTTTAGCCGGAGACATCTTCTTTGCCTGGCCCATAAAAAGATTAACTACCTCTAAAATAGAGTCTCTGACGGTGGCAAAGAAGTTTCTTATCTTTCTCTTAAAGCGCCTGAAAAAGCCGGGGCGGTATGTTTTTTTTAACTCTTCTTCTCTATTTTTTCTGCTCTTTTCATCCAGTTTATCGTGATACAACACCAGAGCCTGTATACCCGCAAACTCATTTTTATATAGCATATAGCTATATTCGTCATGTCCGTCTTCGTCTTTGTGTTTTTCTAAATAGCTTAACTCTAAACCCGTGCTTTCTACCTTCAGCCTGCCCCAGATAACCTTGCCGTTTACCATCTCAACTTCAACCACGTCGCCGGACAAGTCCATCAAGCACCTATCCCTGCTCTTCCCTTTAACGAAAGCGGTAATTACCGTAGTTACGGCAATAAAAAGTATAGTCAATAAAAAAGTATCCGGCATAATCAACTCCCCGTACCACTCAAGTACTTTCGGGTACGGGGCGCAGCCCTGTACCAGACTTGTTCTTGGTACGGGGCACAGCCCTGTACCAGACTAATTTTGGTATTAAACGTATCCTATGCGGTGCCGCGCCTAGTACCACATCGGGTACTAGACACGCACCGTACCCTACGTGGTACGCTGGCGGAGAGGCTGGGATTTGAACCCAGGGTCCCGCTTTTAGGCAGGACAACCGCTTAGCAGGCGGCTCCCTTCAGCCACTCAGGCACCTCTCCGTATTAACCCTTTAGCAGTAATCATACTACAATATATGTATTTCATTGTCAAGGGCTCTAATAGAGACAAAAAAACAACCTCACGTTTCGCGGGTTGTTCTTTTGGGTTCATTTTTTTACTATTTTCTGCTTAATCGTGCTCCTCAATCTTTTTCCTAAGCTTTTTTAGCTTTTTGTTAATCTCCGTGGGATCAATAGTCATTGTATATTCTTTAAAACTCATCAAGTACACTTTGTCTTCATTTTTAAGCATTTTTTCTTCAATGGTTCCGTTACGTAAGATTATATCCATTTTCCTGCCTCGGTCATCAATAATAAAGTCGGCGCTTTCGGCTCGAATTACCACTTCTTTTAGAGGATCGTGTCTGTCATAAATTTCTACACCCACCAGCCTATTTCCCTTTACTTCCTTTATCAGGATTGTGCCTCTACCATAGGGTATGTGCTTGTCTATGGGTAGACGTGAAATAAGCCTTTCTACAAGGATCTGTTTATCAATAGAATAAAAAATGCTGGCGGCTATTAGAAGAAAAATCGTTAGGAAAATAAATAACTTTAGAATTCGTCTCACTTGACCCGCAATTGTTTATCAAAACATAAATTACGCTTTTATTGTCTTCACAAAATTGGCTATAGCTGCCTTATCTTCCTTTTTTATCTGGGTAAAACTTATACCTAAGCGGTTTTCTTCTTTTTCGCTGGGGCCGCAGTATTTTACTTTGCCGGTTATCTTCATTACCCGGGTACGATGCTCTTTTTCAACCTCAAAATTAATCAAAGTAAACTTAATGGATAGTTCAGTGCCAACCGGTATCTCGTACTCTGTCAAAAGTGCCATACCTCCTTCACTTAAATCCATCATCAAAGCATAAACTTCTTTACCTCCCACAAGCATAAAGATAGTAGGTGCTTTATTTACTCTATAAGCAATAATAAAACTAACATCTACCCTCTTGTTCTCGCGCCTCTCCGGGCCTGAATAATCTTGCTTCATATAGTTGCCTTATTTATTATCGGGCTTAGTTAAAATTTCGTAATTTTTTAACAAGCCCTCTTTATCAAAAAATAGATACACTTTATTATTGTCAAAAAAGGTCGCGTGCCCCGGCTTATAAACCCATTTTTCTTCGTCATTTTCCTCATAGATCACAACAACCGGCCCGCCGCAAAGTTCTCTAATGGAATCCCGGGACCAGCCCGTCTTAATCTCACCGCTTCCTATAGCCTCTTTAACAGCCTCAAAGTTTTCCGTTTCTTTGACTAACTCCTTCTGGAATCCCTCCTGGCTTTTACCAACCTCTATCAATCTCATCAATCCCTGCGAACAACCGCACAGGCCAAACAAGATAAAAAAAAGAGCTATGCCTTTTTTCACGCGCTCCACCTTTTTAAAAGTCTCTTTTGGCAATTATACCACTTTAAAGATAAAAATCAATAGCACCCGAAGTCGCCTCTAATAGCCCTGTGTTTTTTATGCTCAATTAAAACACCATTACAAAAGAGAGGGGCAGGGTGTTATTTTAGACTAAAAATATAACCCTACCCCGTTTTTTATCTTTTTTTCTGTCCTATTTTAAGATTAATACCTTTAATCTTAGTTACAATATCAAGCGCTTTTTTGGTGCCGGCCCATTTGGCCTTTGGGGTTTTAGCCAAAACTTTGCCTAATTCATAATACAGCTTCTCTCTCTGTAAGGCCAGAGCCGCTATCTCCAACTGCTTCTTTCCCTTCTCAGACTTATCTTTAATGTAACGCTCGCCATCCTTAGCCAGGCGTTCAGCGTTCTTCATAATCTTTTCCAGGTCATTTTTACTGGTTTCCCACAGCTTATCAATTTTTTTCTTAAGCTCTTCTTTTTTCATTAAAACTTCCCCCCCCTCGGCTTAATGGACATTTACAATAATACCTAATTTTACTATAGCACCTCCCACTTCCTCCCGCAAGCAAAAAGTTTATACCTTTTATGTCATTCTTCAACTGTTATTCGTGCCTCCCGGCCGTTGGCGCGAATCTCCGGTACGTACATCGCGTGTCCGAGCACCGGCAGGGCGTGGAACTTACCCGGCACCTCGGCCCGCAGGTTATAGCGGATTTCCCAGACGCCTTCGGGGAGTTTATCAATAAATAATACTACTTTGCGGTCGCGCAGTTCCTGATAAATCCAGCGCCTGCGGCCGGTATAATCATCCGCGTTCCCATCAGGTTCGGGAGGCAGTATGGCCGCGTCTTCTTCGGAGCTGCCAAAGAGATACTCAACAGCGCCTGATTTTAATTCTCTCGCGTACAGAGGCTCTCCGCTTTGAAGCTGAACCGCCTCAAAGCCGGCAGGTTTCAAGTCTTCAAAAACAAGGTATTCATAATTATTCTTCGCCTCAATGGTAAGCACAACCTCAACCCGCTCGCCGCTCTTAATCATGCCCTCATCATTAAGCGGTTGTTTATCATATACATAGCCTTTAAGCAGTGTCGGCCGGCCAACAAGTTTGTAATACTGGCGGCGCACAAATATTTCATTACCGCAAGCCGTTATTGGTTCCTCCAGGCTGAAAAATTTAGCGCGCGCGGCAAAGTAAAGCGGGCCATTGCCCTTCTTGCGCCTTACGCGGATTTCATTTACGCCGTTTTTAATCAAAGCCCTATCAATCTCAAAAACACTTGGCGCGCTAAAAATATCCTCTTTGGTTATCTTCTTTTTGGCAATCAGCTTATTATTTACGAATAGTTCGTATTCAATGCCTGCCTCAAGTTCGCCGCTTTGGCGCAGATATCTATTTAGTGTAAGAATTGTAATAGCTGTATCGCGTGTATTGCTCCACTGGGCGCCGCGGCGGTTTTTGATAAGCCAGTTGGTTACCGGCTCAATCAACTCGTTCTGCGAGTCAATAGTAAGCAGTGCCTGTAAAGCAAAGGCGGTCGCCTCAACCCCGCCTTCGGACCAGCGCCAATAGACGCCGTCCTCTCCCCAATGGGCGGTGCCGATAACGGCCTTATGCGATTGCTGTCTGCCGCGCTGTATTACCGATGTATCGGGGCTGGTATCAACCTTAACGCCATTAGCAAGATTCTGAACAAGTATCTTTGCTTTCTCAGTATATCCGTAATTATCCGCGCTTAGGGCAAGCAGAGCCCTGGTATAAGCGTTAAGCCTGTCTTTATTCTTCCAGAGATTTTCAAAAGCCTTTACCTGCAATTTACCAACCTTGTGTTGTTTTATAGAGGCGTGATAAGAAGAAAGCGCGTGCAGCATCCAGGCCTGCATATCATAACTATCTTCCTCTTCAACAATCTCCTTATCAAGATAATCTGCCCCGCGCCTCAGTACATCCTTCTTCACTTTAATGCCGCTCTCCTGTGCCAGTGCCAGCCCCCAGACGGCATAGGCCGTCATATAATGATCGCTCTCACCCTTCTTCCACCAGCCCCAGCCGCCGTCGCTGTGCTGAAAATCATAAAGGCGGACAAGCCCTTCTTTAACCATCTTGTCAAGTTTCTTCAGATCTTTTTTACCTTTAGGATGAGTCTTGCCGGCATACTCCTCTTCTATGCCGCCAAAAATTTTACCCGCGATTACCTCCGGTTCAATACCCAGGTCATTAAGGGTTTTGGCGGTGATTACGGCCGGCAAAAAACGGCTTAACGTCTGCTCTGTACAGCCATAAGGATAGTCAATAAGATATGGAAGAGCATCCAGCATAGTTACAGCCATACTCGGTGTAATTTGTACATTTAAAGTAGTTGTCTCCGGCCTGCGCTCTTTGGGAATATTAAGCTTTACAACCACCTCATCGGAGCGCGTCTTGCCGGATTTAGAAACAAACTTCTCAATACCGTGCTCATAAGCAAAATACTTTTTCTCCATCGCGTCCGAATGTTTGCCGCCGCGGCCGGATATCATAAGCTTCACCTCGCCGGCTTTTTCTACAGCTACAAGCCAGTCAATCCGCGCTTCGCCATTGGCATCAACCTTAACCTGCTGTCTATCGGTTCTTTTCAGCTTGCCATCCTTAAGGACACCTTTAACTGTCAACCCCTCCGCTTCTAAATTGGGGCTGACATTAATAGGTTTATTGGTATTATTATTTATAACCGCTGAAACAGTTACTTCGTCGCCGACAACAAAAAATCTCGGCGCCTGCAGGCGGACGATAAGCGGTTTTTTTGTCCGCATATTGGTAGAGGCTGTGCCAAACTGATTGCCTCGGCTTACCACGCGCGCCGATGCCTTCCAGCCCGTAAGTGAGTCGGCAAACTTTACTTTTACCTCAGCTTTGCCGTCTTTGCCGGTAATAATATCCGGCTGCCAGAATATAGTGGAGCGAAAGTCACTGCGCACCTGAACGGCCGGCTCCCCGCCCGACGCCATTCCGGAACAAAGCTTAAATTCTCTCCCCACGATTTTTTTCTTTGATTGCATCATTGATCCACTTTCCTCACTACATTCACAACAGGCATCCATTACAGATAAATCTCCGCTTACTCTTATTCTCTCAACACCGTTGATATTTCCTCCGAATGAGTCATAGCTATACTTATGATCGATTTTATCACGTTCCTCCAACTTCAGCCTTCGGAGAATCTTTTCATCAATTAACTGGTTTTTGTCGCCCTCAACCAATTTCATATAGCTTTTTTGATAAAAGGTGCTTTGCATCCGGATAGCGTGGCCGCGCTTGGTGCCATAATAAAACTGCCGCGGGTCAGGAGCATAATCTTTTTGAATATAATAGACCGATTCATCCACCAGGCCAAGAGCCACCTCTGCCGAAACAGGCCTGCCTTGATGGTCACGTGTGGTTATTGTAAGTGTTCCTTCATCGCGGGGCTCATACTCCTCGCGGTCAGACTTTACTTCAACCTCAAGAAAATGTTCCACCGGCGGCACAATAACCTGCTTGGTGTCCGTAAACAACTGCCCGTCAGCCACCATTACCGCGTTCAGGAAAATGTTAGGAACGTGCTTTTGCTCAACCGGCAGTTCAATAAGTTTTACCGTGCCGGTTAAATGAATTAACCGGTAGCTATAAAGGTCATCTCCTTCAACGCTAAAGAGCACATAGCGGCCATTGGTGGGTACACTTAGCATCACAGCCGCTTTTTGTCCGCTGTTAAAGGTATCCTTATCAACGATAATTTCAACGCCGCCGGGGCGGTAACTAAGTTCTGTAGTAGCATTAACAGCAACCCAGACGGTCGTCTGGCTATTAATAGGCGTATTTCTTTTATCCCGGCTCGTCCAGCTAATTCGATAATAACCTTCTCTCTCCGGAGTGAAGGTGAATTCGGCCTTACCTTCAACATCAGTCTTAATAGTCCGCGTCAGAACTACATCCTGCTCATAGCCGCTAAATTTAAGGCGCCAGCGCTTATTACCTTTCTTTGCCGGGCTCGGCGGGAAAATGCCATATTTCCCGCGCAGTCTCTTTAGCTCCCTGCCCTTTACCTCTCTGCCGTCAGGAGTCTCCCAGACCTCATACCAGTAATCTCTCGTTACCCTCACTACGCCTTCTCTTGGCACCGGCTGGTTGTTGGCATCAAGGGTTTTAATATCAACCTCCACCTTATCCTGCGGGCGGTAAAGGTTGTGTTTGTTGTCAAAATATACATAGTAAGCCTGCCGCGTAACACGCACAGTTTCATTGGCGATGATTTCACGGCGTGAAGCGTCGGTAACACGCGCTTCAACACGGTACTCAAAGTCCTGCCGCGCGTTTTTGGGTGTCTCAAATTTTAGGACAGCCTTGCCTGCCGCGTCAGTCTTTATCTTCTCCCGCTTAATCACCTGGCCGTCTCCATAGTAGGAGCGGTATGAGTTGGTATTTTCATAATACCAGGGGAAGTCGCGCGGTGTCTGCCAGAAATGATAAAACGGATTTTGATAGACAACTACCTCAACATCAGCATTAGCTACCGCCCCGCCAAAATAGTAGTCGGCCTGAATATCTACTTCTACTATATCTCCCAGGCAAAAGGCCTTTCTTTGTCCTTTTTCCCGCGGTGTCTGTATACTGACTTTAAACTCCGGCAGCTTATACTCTTCAAGCCTGAAGAGAACCGCCTCTCCTATATAGTTACTCCGTTTTTCATCCCAGAAGATTACCCTGTACTCTCCCAGCGGCATAGACTCGGTTAATTCAAGTGAGCCCCAGGCGCTTCCAAAGGCGTTTAATTTAACCTTGTCTTTCTTGACCTCACTGCCGCGCGGGTCTCTGATTTCAAATTCAACAGTTTGATGAGCCGGCGTTGAATAAACGGCGCCGTCATATCTGCGGGCAATAAACTTCCAGCTGACCTTTTCTTCCGGCCGGTAGGCGGGGCGGTCGCAGGACGCGTAAACACGCCACTTATCTTTTTGGCGGTTGTAGTTATAACTATTGCCTATACTAAACGCCTGGCGATTGCCAAAAGCCGCTCCGGCAAAAAGTTCTAAATTATTGCTGGTGTCTGACAGGTCGAAAACACAAATACCGTCCTTATCTGTCTCTTTTTCCATCCTTCGCCAGATCCACTTTTGGCCGTTATAGCGCCGCTCCCACAATTCCACTACTGCTCTATTAATAGGTGAGCCGTCAAGGGCGTTCGCGAAGTAAACCAGGGCCTGTTTACCCGACGTCCTCATAACTATCGAGGCATCGGTTACCAGTATCAGTTCCCGGCTCCGGGCATCCTGACTTTTTGCCTCTAAAACGTATGCTCCCAGCGGCAGTTTATCATCAAGGCGCGCCGTTTCCTGCCGCGGCTTGTGCTTGCCTTTATTCTCCACCGCCTTTGACCAGGCCTTAACCTTCCGGCTCCGGCTAAGGTCTATATGTTCAAGCCATTGGCTGTTTCCCGCGTCACTTCCTAAAAATTCAACATCTTCGGAAAGGTTTACTTTATAAAGTGTAAAATTGATGTTATCAACATTGCGCCAGTTCAGATAGAATTGAATCTCTGAGCCAGGAAGAAATATGTGTGAAACTCTAATATTTACCTTTGGACCGGTAATCTCTTTTATCCGTTCTTTTGCCTGATCAAAGTACCGCGTCTCGCCTTTTTGATGCTCTGTTACCAGGCGCCTGAATAATTCCAACGCTCTTATATAGTCGGGCTCCATTTGCCAACCGCCGTCTTTAAGTAAAACAGCTCTACCGTTACTGACAAGCCACTCCGCGTAATGATAAAGCGCGTCATCATACCAATCGGTTGATCTCTTTAACTTAAGCGCGGCCTCAAACTCCTCAACTACCCGCTCCCGCTTCTGCCAATCGCCGCCCCGGCGAAGGGTCATCGCGATAAGATAATGCGCCCTCGCTTTATCGTTTTCCTTTTGGGCAATTTTAAGAACATTCTCAAGTATCTCAAGGGGCAATATATTGCCATAGTAACCGTAATAGTAGTAGCTGTAATTCCTTCCTGTGCTCCATGAGGGCATGGCTATATTCCAAACAATTTTAATGTAACGCCCTCGTGCCAACTCAATTTCTTTTGCCCCCGCCCACCAGTCAAGCGCCTTCTGATAATAAGGCCAGGCCTGATGCCAATTTTGCGAATTGCGGCGCGTCCACCAAAAATCACCCAGCGACTCCTGCGCCTCAGCCCAGGCCCGATTTTGTTCTTCAGGGCGATTAACGTCACGGATTAATTCCTCAAGCTGCTTTCTCGCCTGTTCATACTCTGTGTTATCAGCCGTCTGTGTTCCCGCCTGTGAACGCCACATAGTATCAGCCAGGCGAAAATCTACCCAGCGCGCCTCTTCCGCGGAAAGCTCAAGCACGTCCGCCTTTAAATAGACCTTGCGCGCCAACCCATAAGACCCTTCACCAAAAAGCTTCTCAGCCTCTATCTTCAGTTCTCCATAACCCGCTTCATCCGCGCCGGTTATAGCAACAAGCCCAAAAACCAACAAAACACCTGCCAAGCAATAAAAACACCCTCGTTTAAATCCAGTAAAAGATTTCATAAGTGAATCTCCTTAATGATCCCGTACAATTAGGGCACGGGAGAATTAACTCCGAAGCTTAAACTATATTTTACCATACCTACGACCACCTCGAAAGTGAAGATATTAATAATCTCTAATCAATCCCATTCACAACCTTTTCACGCTCTCATTTAATTAGACAAGAAGGAAACGAAAAAGTTCCAAAAAATTTGAATTGTTGCTTGATGTATCAGTTGGCGGGTATAAGCTGTATTCGCAGGCGAATTAATCTTTCGCCTTCTGCCGGGGCAAAGGAAGGGGGACTTTGTAGTTCACCCAGTTGGTTCAAATTATCTAAGAACAAACTGCTGTTTTCCACGGGAAGGTTTATAGTTATTGCTTGGGGTTCATTTGTATTTTCATTATAGCTTACAGATATGATTTCTCCTTTTGCAATCTCGACTAGTTTTTTAATTTCAAGATATGACTTCTGTATATCTGATAGGGCTACTTCTTTTTGTCTCTCTTCCTCACTATCTACAACCGCAAGGCCTAAGTCCGCTTTATCAATCGCCGAGTGATCTCCTCTAATTGACTGCTCTAAATAACTGCCCGGAGCTGGAGCTATCTCCTCATAACCATCATAATCAAAGCCTGCTAATGAACTGTCCAGCGCCGCGTCCGAGTAGCCCTTACTGCCAACATCCTTTGGCCTTATCAAAAGCGCCAGCTCGATCGGTTTTTCTTCCGGCCTTATCCTAGAATCTTTTTCATCTTCTAAAACACCTCTTGAATAAGAAAGCAGTTCTTCTTTTATGACTAACGGCGGCTTCTTTACTTCTTTTGAGGCAACTCTTATACTGTCCTCCTCAGGCCTCTTTCCAGCTAATCCTTCTCCGGCACCGAACCACGTAGGGTTCGGTGCACGCATAGAATCGGTTGGTTGAGGCAAACTCGCGATTTGCTTTTGCGGCTGAGTAGTATTTAAAATAAGAATAACTAAGACCACACTTACCGCTACGCCGGCCAACTCTAAAGGAATTTTTATCCTAACGGGCACGAACAGCCCGCGCATCATTTCCTGAAAGACGGAGCGGCGCTCAACACGCTCCTTAACCTTCTTCAGAAACTCCTCCGGCGCCTCAATTTTTTCTAAGGAGCCAATCTTTTCAACGCAGGCTTTTAATAAGGCAGCTTCTTCCGAACACTTTTCGCAGGAAGCAAGGTGCTCCTCTACAACCGCCTTTTCGTCTGCTTCTAAGGCCCCGTCAATATATTCGGATAAAAGTTTTTTAATCTCATTACAATTCATTTATATCAACCCTTTTAGCTTTTCCCTGAGCTGCTGCCGCGCCCTGGCAAGTTTTGACTTTACAGTACCCGGCTTAAAACCGGCTACCTCGGCTATCTCTTCATAAGACAGCCCTTCAATATCACGCAGGACTACTACCACCTTTTGCTGTTCCGGCAGGGAGTCTATCGCTTTCTGAATCAAGCCCTTCTTCTCTTTCCTCTCAATTTCAACCCGGGGAGACATAGACTCATCTTGCACCTCAACCCGATAAACACCATCTTCTCCGCCCTTAGGGCCGTCAAGCCGCACCATCTTTTTTTTGTACCGGTACTCTAAGGATGAAAGTTTATTCTTACAGGTATTAACCGTTATAGCATAGAGCCACGTCGAAAAGGCCGATTTGAATTTAAACTTCTTTAAAGAACGATAAACCTTTACAAAGGTTTCCTGGGCACAGTCGTCCGCTTCTTCGTAACTGCCTACAAAACGATAACATAAATTAAAAACCCTGTTCTTATGCTTTATAACCAGCTTATCAAAGGCCTCCTCTTCATCAGCCTGAAAAGCCTGAATCAACGCTGTGTCATCCCTCTCAATATAAGAATCTTCTCTATCCATTTATATTAGACAATCTTTTTCGTTAAAAGTTTCAAAAATATGAAAGTTAGGCGGCAGTTATTGTTTTTTATACAAACCTATCAGTTGAACCTTATCCAGCACATGTCCCTCAATGGCCTCCTCCAACTCCTCTTTGCTTATACCTTCCTTTAGGCCAAGGATTTTATCAAGGGCATATATCTTGAAAAAGTAACGGTGGGTACCGGATGGCGGGCAGGGTCCTCTATAGTCTCTTAGGCCAAAATCATTAACACCCTGCTTCCCCGGAACGCTGTTTTCATCAATCTTCTGAGCGGCCGGAATATCAAAAACAACCCAGTGTACCCATGTCTTCCCGGGAGCATCCGGATCATCAACAATTAAAGCCATGCTTTTGGTTCCTTCGGGAGTCCCATCAATAACCATCGTCGGATTAACATCTTCTCCCTGGCAGGTAAATTTCGCGGGAATAACGCCGTTATTCTGAAAGTTCGGACTGGTCAATATCATTTTCATCGCCTCCTTTTTATCGGCTTCAACTACACCAATAATTAAGATGGGCAAGGCAACAACTTTAGCTTTTATACTCCGGCGGCAAGTTTATATTCTTTTAAAAGCGTCTCTATAAGGTCTTTTACTGAAATGATTTCTTTTATCCTGTAAGCGTTGGCTCCCGCGAACGCGAAGCCATCCTTTAGGTTTCCCATTTTCGCGTTATACAAAGCCTGGCCAATGCAGTATGGAGCTTTTGTATAATCACACATTTTAAGGCACTTCCACAAGCACTCAAAAGGTTTCTTCAGGCCGCTTCTTACATCAGTGATAAATTTATTAACAATAGCTCTTCCGGGCAAACCCAGCGGGCTATCAATTACAGTAATATCTTCCTTTTTGCAGTCTACATACATTTGCTTAAATTCATCAGCCGCGTCACATTCATATGTGGCCACAAAACGCGTACCCATTTTAACTGCTCCCGCGCCCATTCGCAGAAACTTATATATATCCGCGCCCGTATAAATACCTCCGGCAGCAATTACAGGAATAATTTTCTTAAAACGTTCCTCATAAGGCTTCAGGCAGCTTACACAAGCTTGAACTATTTTCTCCAAAGAAAATTCCGGCTTATCAAGGTCTTCTTTTTTAAAGCCCAAATGGCCTCCGGCTAAAGGGCCTTCCACCACCAAGGCATCGGGCACATGATTGTAATTCTTGGCCCAGTGTTTAAAAATAAGATCCGCGGCCCTGGCGGAAGAAACCTTGGGCGCGAATTTTGTGTGTAATTTTTTAAGTTCACTGATTGACATATCTACAAAATTTTTTAGAGGGAGCCCGGCGCCAAGAAAAACTATATCGATTTTTTCATCGATTGCCGCCCTTACATGCTTGGCATGATCGGTAAGAGCAAGCATAATATTCACACCTAAAATACCCTTGGTCATGCTTCTAGCTCGCCTGATTTCATCAATTAAGGCCTGCTTATTAGCTTCGGCAAAACTAGTTTTTACATCACTATCAAATATCCCCAGTCCCACAGATGAAATTACTCCTATGGCTCCTTCATTGGCGACCGCGGAGGCCAGGTTGGCACCCGAAATACCAACCCCCATACCTCCCTGAACTATGGGAACCCGAGCTTCCAAATTACCGATTTTTAATGCGGGAATACTATTTTCTGCTTTCATTAATCAATTCTTTCTCTATTATAATAGGTATCACTTTATTGTGATAAAATACTACTTCCCCCAAAACCCTCTTTCCTGTTTATAATCACCATTCTACTTTGCCTTTTATTCTATATAAGCCTTCTTTTTAAAAAAGCATGTCCGGAGCCTGCTTTTAAATACTTTTCAAACTCTTCGGCAAGGCGTTTATTCTTAAAGCTTATATAAGTTTCTATTTCCCATGGAGCATATCTTTTAGCGTAAGCAGCGCGCTCGCTATTATGCTCCCTTAACCGCCTATTTAAATCTTGCGTAATACCTATATAATAACGGCTATAATCTTTTCTACTTACAAGGATATATACAATATACATACTTTTACCAAAAGGCCAATTCCTGCGAAGCCAAACACGAAAGTAGCTTGGCGAAGCAGAATGGCGGAGAGAGGAGGATTCGAACCCCCGGTCCGCAAAGCGGACAGCCGCTTTCGAGGCGGCCCCGATAAACCGGGCTCTGGCATCTCTCCAATTTGTACAATTTTAGCAAACAAATTGGATCTCGAACTCGTCAAAGACGGGTGAGAGATATTTTAGGTACAATTTTAACAAACAAATTGGATCTCGAACCTGCCAAAGGCCGGTGAGAGATATTTTAAGTACACACTAACAAACAAATTGGATCTCGAACTCGTCAAAGACGGGTGAGAGATCTTAAATGCTATCAATCAGCTTTATACGCCTTAATTAATGCGGTTATTGCTTCTGCTATCTCTTCAAATCTGCCTTCTTTAATTAAATCCTGCTTAAAGATACTTGCTCCGAAGGCTACAGCCGAGGCTTTATTATTAAAAAACTCTTTTATATTATCCTTATTAACTCCGCCGCAGGCTAAAAGCTCTATATTATTAAAAGGAGCTTTGACTTCTTTAAAGTAGGCCGGCCCGAAGAATTTAGCCGGAAAGACCTTGACCATCGCGGCTCCCATATTCCAGGCATTATATATTTCCTGAGGGGTAAGTGCTCCCGGAAAAACAGGTATACTGTTTTTCGCGCAATATTCAACTACATCTTTAATTAAGGTAGGTGAAACTATGAAGGTAGCTCCGGCATCAATTGCCTCTTTTAGGACGTCAGGGGTAAGCACTGTACCTGCCCCAATAGTCAGGCGGCCCTTTGACACCTCGGCCATCTTCCGGATTAACCCGGCAGCGCCATTGGTGTTCATGGTAATCTCAACCGTCTTTAGGCCGGAGGCAATAATGCTTTCGGTGAGCGGCTCAATAGCTTTTTCATCAATTCCGCGCAGTATTCCCATTATAGGAAGCTGCTTGAATTGATTAATGTCCATGATTAATCAAGTCCGGTATTAGTCAGGCTTTCATAAAACTCGCGATAATTTTCTTTCTTATCGCTTTTTCGAAGAGCCATGGCAGCCCTTGGATGTTCACCCATAATACCTGAGATAGCGTAAGGAATGATATATCCCCATTCCATCTTCTCTCTTAGGGGAATAAATTCTTTTGAAATCAAGTCTAAAATAGGGCGTATATCAAACTTTGGATTCTTTAAGAAACCAACTAATAGTTCTAGCGGGCAGTTGCCGGCCGCGCGGCCTATGCCGTAAATTGTAGCATCAAGATAGTTGGCGCCATGAATAATGGCTTCAATGGTATTACCAAAACCAAGTTGTTGATTGTTGTGGCCGTGAAAACCCACTTCCTTGTTCCTTAATATACTCTTGTATCTTTTAACCAGCTCTTCAGTCGTTTCCTGATACAAGGCGCCGAAACTATCAACTATATAGACAGCTACTACGTGGCTTTCTTTTTCTATCTGCTTCAGGGCATCCGTTAGCTCTAGACCTCTGTCGCGGGAAATGGCCATAATATTAAGCGTAGTCTCATATCCTTTTTCATAAAAATGATTAGCCATAAATATAGCTTTATCAATATCTTTTACATAAGTAGCCGTTCTAATCATATCAACCGGGCTTTCGGAAGCCGGCTTCACGTCATCTAAATTCACGCGGCCAACATCTACCATAACTGCTACTTTTGCGTTAGACTCAACACCCTCTTTGATTTTTTCAATTTCGTCATCTTCACAGAACTTCCAATAACCGTATTCCTCGGACGAAAAAAGCTCTTTAGAATTTTTGTAGCCCAATTCAATATAGTCTACCCCTGAAGCAGAAATAGCCCTATAAACATCTTTAACGAATTTGTGGTCAAAGTTGTGATTATTAATGAGCCCCCCATCCCTGATAGTACAGTCTAATACTTTTATTTCCGGTCTATACATAATCTTTTTCCTTTCTTAAGTTCTCATCCTCTCAAGATTCAACCCACCCAACACATCTATTTATACCAAAGACTATCCCAAAAAGCAAGTGAATTACACCCGCTGTCCCACCTACGAGGTGGGACATAGGTGTCCCTCCTCGTGGGTGGATAACGGTTAATTGTCATTCGGGGCAAAATCAAGAATATATAGGATAGGGTTGAGGAAGGACGTTTTTGAGATTTATACCTTTGTCAATCTATTTCACGTTTCAGTGCCTGACCCCGTTGTTTGTTCATAGCCTCTTCTATCAAAGCCAAATCCTGCTTCATTTCTTCATGGCCGGATTCTAATTCAAGTGCCTCCTAACCTTAAATCCATTTTCGCTCTTTGGCATAATCCTCTATCAATTTTCTCTTCGTCAGCTTTCTTCTCTTTTTGAGATTTTAACTCTTCAAAAAGTTTCTTTGCTTTCTGCCTACCTTCCACATATCCGTCTATATTAAATGAATCAGAAGGAATATCAAAATAGTCTAATATTTTTTTTGGGCCAACTATTTCTATATTTGCCAGTTCACCTTCCTCAAGAGCTTTAATCAACTTTGGGCTTGCTATACCATTAGTAAAAAAGACAACAGTTGTTAGAGTTGTAAGTTCATAGACGCCCACCATACATAATTCAACTTCAAACAATTCGCCATCAATATCAATTAAAAAAGTACAGTTTTTTCCCTTAAACTGCTCTAACCCATCTTCACTTGTCGACCATGAAATCCACAGCATATCCACATTATTACCAGCTTTTTTAATAAAACCAAATTCATGTCCATATATAATATTTCCATGAGATGCATATCTTACTATATCGCTTGTAGTGCGAACATCCCACTCTTTGTTTTCTGGCTGCGCATCCTCAAAACCACCTCCTACCGCCTTGAAAGAAGGAAAGGTAGATACCAATATACTAAGAATTAAAATAATAAATATTTTTTTCATTTTGTACCTCCTATATAAACAAAAAACCTCCGCTGGTTATAGTTTACCAACGAAGGTTTTACTTTCCCTCCCCGATTAAACGGTTCGGGACCAACAGAGCTGGTTTTAAAGTCCAGGTTCCCCCTTCGAACACAGGACTATTTTAAATTATGTATATCATAATAATACTAAAACCGTCGGAACGCAAGATATTTTTTAGAAAATTTTAGCTTTTTTCTATTTCCCGCTTCCAACAGATAAAATCCCTTATTTTACTTAATTTTTTCTCTCAAAAATCTTTTAATACGGAATTCTTAAACTCATAGGTAATCATAAAAAGTCAATATGCTTTTTGGCGGATTTGGAAGATTTGTATGTTTTTCCCTTTTGAGAAGCTAACTTCTCTATCTTTTTCCACTCCTCTTTTGTATAAGGAGCTTTCTCCTTTATCTCTACAGGAATAAGTAAAATCCCCTTAGGCGTAGTTTTTAATTCTACATAACGGATACCTCTCAAATAGCACTTTCTTACCGCGTTGGGAATAGTTACTTGGCCTTTCGGATTAACAGTTAAAATTTCTTGCATTATTTCCTCCTCTTTTCCTACTTTCCTACTTTCCTACTTTCCTACATTAGAATATAACATATAATGATTAACTTTGTCAAGTTTCATTTCTACAACCAAGCTATTTACTAACTCCGAATCCTAATTACACCCGCGGCCCACCTACGAGGTGGGACATAGGCGTCTCTCCTCGTAGGTGGATAACAGTTAAAAGGAATCAACATTATATGGCCATTCAGAGGAAAGTGTGGTGGGGGTAGTTAGGTGGTGTGTCCCCCGAATTGTTTCTCCCCGGGAATACAAAAAACCAGCGGCAACCCTATAAAAGAACATATCCCCGAAATAAAAAAAGCTTTTTCCATCCCGAACATATCGGAAACCTTTCCAAAAAACAGCACAATAATTGAACTTAAAAGAAAACTTATGGTCATATATATTCCATTGGCAATCGAAGGATACTTAAAATTACTTTCCTGGATCAAGGCCAATATCACCGGGGTACTGGAAAATGAGATCAGGCCCAGTAATATCACTACAGGAATAAGGGCGTGTTTGGCCCCAATCAAAAAAAGCAGCATTGCCAGGGGAGAACAGAAAGTAACAATAATCAACAACCGTTTTCTTCCTATCATGTCTGATATCGTACCGGTAAGCAATACCCCTATTATTGCCGCCGCCTGGAGGATAGAAAGCGCTCCTCCCGCCATCCACAAACTATATCCCTTAAAACTCAAATATGTAGGTAAAAAAGCGGATACTACAGAAGCGGTAAATGATTTAATCAAAATGATTCCCAACAAGGCAAAAATCAGCATTTTCCCCTGTTTCAGGGTTTTTGTGATCGATTTTTTGAAGTTATATTTTTTTGATCTATGCTGGGGAATTTTTTCATCTTTTAATTTTAATAATAAAACAATCGATATGACTATACCCAAAGGCATTAATCTATATATCCCCGCGAAACCCCAAAGGCTTATCGCGCCTACGACAATGATCGGGCCGATCGTTCTCGAGAGCTCACCGCCAATCTGAAAACTGCTCATACTCATTCCCAGTTTCCGGCCTGAAATTCTTTTAAGGATAACCGGCGCGGGAACATGAAAAAAAGAAGAACTCAATCCGGCAACAATAAGCAGTATTACAATGCTCAAATAATTGGGCGCTTTGCCTATCAAACTCATCGCGATCGCGGTAATCGCCGGAGCCAAAGCCACAAAATATTTCAATCCTACTCCATCGGCAATATGCCCGATAAAAGGGTTCAATATACTTGGAATCCGTATCGCCAGCCTAAGACAAGCGGCAAGCGTATATGTCAACGAAAATTTTTCGATCAACAAAGGAAGTACCGGGGACAGAAAACTTGTATAAATATCATGAACCAAATGCCCTGTTGAAAGCAAATATACCTTTAATTTTTTTGGCGTTACCAGCCGCTTCAAATTCACCATTCTAACCCTTTAATCCCTTCAATCTTCTTAATAAACCCCTCATCCCAATATTAAGCCAATTCCTGCGAAGCCAAGCACGAAAGTAGTCTGGCGAAGCAGACAAGCCTATTCCTGCGAAGCCAAGCACGAAAGTAGCTTGGCGAAGCAGACAAGCCCAATTCCTGCGAAGCTAAATATGTAAATAGTTAGCGAAGCAGAGAAGCCTGTCTGTCGTCTTCACTAAAGAAAACTTTTTCCCGGCGATTGCCGCGATGGATTATATGCTGAGGGTGATTGGGAATAACTATTCTCGCTATCCTTGCCATACATAGATTCTATAAAAACAACGACGCCTTTCCAGCAATTAAGTGTTCTGTCCCCGGAACTACTGTGCTGTCCCCGGAACTATTCCTAAAAATATCAGAACGCAAGATATTTTTTAGAAAACTAAGCTATTCAGAGGAAAGTGCGGTGGGGCGATTAAGTATCGTGTCCTAGATTACTTCACATCTTTCGGAGCTCTTACAGAAACTAATGTTTGTCCTGCACGCCCGTTAACAAACCAAACTTTGCCTGTAATCTTATCAAGCTTATACGCAACTGGTAAATTCCCCCCTGCTACTACTATCGAATATCTTTGAGTTAAGCCAACAAAAATAATGATTATAATTGTGGCTATCCATAAAGAGATTACTGCATTTTTCATTTTACCTCCTTCAATACACCTTCTATATTTTTTTTGTCTTACCTATCAAAATAACGCCCTAATCTTCTATTGCATCACGAGTAACAACATAAAGAAGAATGGTCCCTGAAATATCCTTATCAGGTTCTATATCATAAGCCATGTTGGCATATTTAAGAGCTTCACGCATATTTTTATCTTCTGATGTTATTTTTGAAAAATCAATCTTTTTACGGTCAGCATATATTTTAGCTAAAGTTTTTGGCGCCGCAGCCCATTTTTGTAATCCGTCATGAGCTTCTGATCTTTTTATGGATTCCTTCAAATATCTAATAGCTTTAACTTCTTCCCCTATTTTATGACAAGCAAGGCCAGCATTTAAATATAATCCCGGAGCATACATATCAAAATCTGGATGTTGTTTTAATTCATTAATAGCATTTTCAAATTTTTCAGCTGCTGCAAAATAGTTTGGATCATTCCAAAATTTAACTCCGTCTTTAAAACTGCTATTATCGTCTTGAATTTGTTGATTTGTATCTATACCACAATAAAAAATTGACTCTTTATCTTCAAATGCACCATTTTTATGAAGAGCGATCTTATTAGCAGTCAATAAGAGAGAATTAGATTTATTTATCTTGTTTAATATGATTAAGTTAGCATTTTCTGCGCTTGTATAATTCATGGATGCTATAATAATAGCAAATAAAAATAACGTTATAATTCTGTAGTTTTTACCAACACCATCCATGAGCTTATCTAAAACAGTGTAGCCACCTAAAAAATATATCGCAAATATTACACTAAAAGGAGTAATGCCTATGACCCATCTGGCAATACCGTAATAAACGATACACAGAATTATAAGCACTGCGAGTACTTTTTTATTATTTTTAAAAAATTCTAATAATTTTTTCATTTTAGTCTTCTTGCTTTTTCCACCGTCAGATTAAATAGAACCGTCCCTTTTTCCTCTTTGTCAATTTTTTTATTAACTTGTAAAAATGGAGATATGCCGGCCAACTAAGATCAGCTCTATGTTTTTGTCATTTCTGAGAAACTTTGCTTTTTATCCTTGCCATACATAGATTCTATCAAAGCAACAACACCTTTTCAACAATCAAGTGTTCTGCCCCCGGAACTCTGGAGTTCCCTCCATTCTGCGTTTGTCAGTCTCCATCCAAATATCAGTAACTATATCAAATAAATCCCTTGGTCATTATCCTTGAATCAAATTGCAGAAAGGAGTTCATCATAATTTTACCAAATGTTTGATTTTGAGTATGATCAAATATTTTTTCCTCATAAAGTATGTTCTCATATTTTTTGAATCAACATATTCCTAACAAATGCCTTTTCGTTTTCGCAGTTTCTAAATCCAGCAGAGCCATACTCAAGATTAATTGGAAAAGGAATATCAATCTCTTTATCTGTTTTATCTTTTTCATCTTTTTTGAAATTGAAGACTGCGTTTCCTCTGGGAATTTCCCAAACTCTATCAAAAACGCACTTTTTACCATTATACAATCTGATAGAAATTTCATTTTTATCACATGCTATCTGAGCTTTATACCATTTATCCAAAGAAAGTGGTTTTTCAATTTTTAATCCAGTTTCTTCAACTTCCCAGACCTTCCAGCCACCATTAACCCTTATATGAGGCCTTATGCCCAATGGGTTTACCTGAATCATTACATAATTTGACAAATTTACGGCACGGACAATAATGCCTAGTTTTTCGCTCGCTATTTTGAAATCAAAATTAATTCTGTAACTACTCCAATTCAAACATTTTGAATTTATAAATCCAGGCTCGGATTTCGTAATTGCGTAAGCATTGTGAACTCGATTATATTCAAACTCACCATAGCCAATCCACGACTCTATATCCCTCCTCCACGTTAGCGCAGAGAAAATAAAATCTCGCTCTCTTTTTCGGATATAAATAATAATTAATAGAAAAGATACTGCTATTATTATCGATGTCAACATTTGAATTTTCTGATTACTCATAAAATGATATGCGAGAATAGCTGAAATAATCGCAGTAAACAGCGCTATCAAATCCAATGTATAGCTTTTCAAGAAATAACATAATCGTTTCATATTGAAGTTCTTATTTTACCTTTCAACGAATAAGTCGTCCATCATATAAATCCTTTACTTTTAAAACTAAGATACCCATTCCCGCCAATAATAACATGATCAAGTAAAGCAATCTCAACTGTCTGGAGGGCGTTTTTTATAGCTCGTGTAACATCTTTATCTTCTGCTGAAGGCTCTAACGCACCCGAAGGGTGATTGTGCGCGACAATAACGCTTACCGCATGATGATATAATGCGCGTTCAACAATCTTCCGAGGAAATACAACAGCTCGATTTACCGTACCTGTTTTTAACGTCTCTATTTCAATCAATTGATTACGCCCATTTAAGAAAAGCATACAAAATTCCTCATCAGACAAGCCCTTAAGTACGACCTTCAAATAATCACAAACAATCTGTGGAGATGAGAGCAAATCTCTATCGTGAAGCCCTTTTTCCAGATAAAGAGCAGATACATCTTTCAATAATTTTAAAAACAATGCTGAATGTTTCGATATCCCGCTAATAACTTGCAAATCTTTAATATCAGCATCAAGCACGCTGTTCAATGTTTTAAATTTGCCAAGCAATTCCTTAGCAATGCACTTTGTATCTTTACGAGCAATAGCATATGACAATACCAGCTCTAGGACTTCATAATCATGCCATCCGCCCAAGCCTGATTTCTCATACTTCTCTTTTATCCTGGCTCTATGACCTACATAGGTTGCTTTTTTAGTGTCAATCATATTGCCTCAACAAACCTCAATATTCTTTTCTTTCAAATTATTTTCGTCAATGTAGCAAAAAACTTTCACATCATTGGAAGCTCCCATATCATAATCTTTCTCTAAACGATATCTTGCTATAGCTCGCATAAAAAGTTCAATATCATGTAGATGCTGTATTTGTTCCCATGAATCTAATTTAAGGTCAATACCGTATCCTGGCTTTCTCACAATGTGCGCTATGCTATGCCTGATCGAGTTTTTGACATATTCACCGACACCAACATCATTTTTTTTATCGCTCAAAAACACTTTATTGGAAGTAAATCTGTTTATACTGTCGCTTATATACATTAGTTCTTTTGGTAGATTGTTAACAAAATCATCAATATATTTTACCGCCTTTTTTTCATCCGAATTTGGATAAATCAAACAATGCCAAAAAAATAGAATTTTCAAATATACATTATTAGCGCTAAAAGCTTCCTGATACAATCTAGCTAATTGAATTTGATCTTCTGTTTGCAAAAGAGAAATTTTGCAGAAATCATCCATGCTTTCACTGACATTAATAAATCTCTTTTGACTAGAACGAATTCTTGAATCAATCAATTTTACTGGATTATGTACAACAATGCCTCCTTGAATACTTGCTTTTGCGTTATTTGCAAACGCAAAAGCAGTAATAAATTCTGTTATCAACTCATAAATTTCGGGCTGAGTTTTACCTTTCGGTATTTCACAAACCAAATCATCGGTTTCATCATTCATATATTGTGGCACATATTTAAAATTAACACCCTTATAGCGAAAATAGTACTTGTCTTTACTGAATCCTATTGAAATATCAACACCAACAGCATAAATCATATTTAACCCTCAAACGCTTCTTTTAAGACTGACTGCATGAGCATTTCTGATTGCTCTTTACGTTCGGTGACTTGTTTTTCTAATTTATCAATCATAGTCATCAACTTATCAACTCGTTCGACAATCGCTTTTTGCTCATTCAAAGGTGGTAATGATAAAATGGCGTTCATAAAATAGTCCACTGGAACCCTTTTTTGACCGCATACGCCTGTCATTACTTTCTCGCCATTTTTAAGAAACGAGGATGTTTTGACAAATATGTAAAGATGCTTTGAGTTTACCTTGATCGGACGCAAAACATGCAATTCAGTTGTTCCTGCTCCACAACCATTTATTAGCTTTTCAAAAACACAAGCCTTTGAGTTCTCAAAACACGGCGTGATTTTAGCTACAGCAATATCGTTTTCTGCGAAATGGGTAAAGCCCTTTTTTACTTCTCCCCATTTCCGACTCTCATGCATTGGCAAAATACCGTATTTTTTAGATTTTAAGGGGACATTTTAAGGGGACAGACACCTTTTCCTTTATCCTTTTTCTTTTTTACAATTTACAAAACACAAACAAATTCACCAACAATCTGAAAGTCACCTGCCGAAACATTCTCAAGAACTATATTATCAAAATCTTTATTATCTGGCGAGAGAATTATTTTTTTATGCTGCCATGTTCCATCCTCAAAATATTCTTTTTCACTATGATACTTCTTTATTGTATATGTTCCTTGTGATTCGGGGTCTCGAAGTGCATTGCAATTAGCTAAAACAATTTTCCCTTCCCTGGATCCTCCCCGCTCTTTTCTAAATACACACCAACTATTATCAGGAATGGTAGGCTCCATAGATTTTCCTACAACTTTCGCAATAAACATATTTTCACTAATTTTTATAGTATCCTTAACTTGCATCCACCCTAATTTTTCAATAAATTCTTCTTTACCAAAAGATGTGGCAACAGCTTCTAATGAGTATACGGGTAAATATTCTTTATACTTAGCCTTTTCTTCAATTTCAATTACAATTTTTTCTAAATCACTTTCAACAGAAGATTCATCTAAAATTTCTATCTTTTCTCTTTTTTCTATCCGTGATTTGAAAAATCTCTCAGTATCCTTATTCATAAAATAAACATAACATCCTTTCATGCCTCGGCTAAGCAATACTCTGTAAGTATTTTTGACAAGACTTACAAACTTCTCACCAGAACGCTTTACTACACTATCTGATGAATTATGTTTATTACCTATCCATTCTTGACTGTCAAAATCATATATCAAATCTTCTCCGAAAATAACACCCACATAATCAAATTCAAAACCTTGTGCAGTATAAACACACCCTATTTGATCGATACCGTTAGGATCATATGCCCACAAGGCAGCTTTCGGTATTCCAGGCGCTAACTTTTTCGCTTCCGGCTTAGCATCCCAGGGGCGTTTATAGTCTCCGATAACAACATCATCCTTAAGAGTACCATCTAAATTAGGCAAAGACCAATCCCAACAAAATCCTGCGGTCACCCTGCCAGTAAAGCCCTTGCTTACTTTTCGCCTTATAGCATTTTCTAAATCAAGCGGTGATGATAATATTTTGAAATCAAATTCTTCGTGTTGATCCCATATAACATTTGCTGTTCTTTTTACATCCAGGGTATTATTAACCCAATTAACAAAGGCATCCGATCCATTGCATCTAAATTGAGCTGTTAATTCATACTCACAAACTTTGCATTTTTCTTTTCTTGCATATTCTTTTATATGTTCTACGGAACCAATTTCATTAGGCCGTACTATTTGATCATCATCTATAAAGAACACTGCCACTTTCGCGACATGCAATAACTCCTCTATTTGGGGAAGTAATGACTTTTTGTGTTTAGGAGTAAATCTGCTATTGCTTGTACTGCGTATTCGATGTGCTTCATCAGCAATTAATACATCTATTACATTCGCCTCAGCGCTAGAATAACTATTAAAATACTTAAATTGTACAGATCCCCTTGTTCCAATGATTTTTCTTAATGTTTCCGTAAACGCTCGAGACCCAGTAGCATAATGAGCATTATGCCCGCCTAACAACAAATCAGCCATTAAATTAATAGCAATAACTGATTTGCCGGTACCTGGACCCCCCTTAATTATAAGCACTGTTTTTTGTTTATCGGTAAACCCTTTTTTCGCGGAAGAAAAAACTTTATCATAAATTACAAGTTGTTCATCAAGTAGAATATACTCTGATTTTCCTTTTATAACATTGCCCACATGTTCCATCAATTTTTTACTGGGGCGATATTCACTTTCCTCTATTTTTTGAAGAACGCCAAGCCCTTCACCATGGCTCAATTTAGCAATCAAATAGTCCGTTAGTTTATCAACATCATCAGCAGTAAATAAGGGATACTTTTCCAATGTTGTTTGGAATTTATTCGCAAAGATTATATCTTCCGCATAATAATTATAATTATGTAAATAGCTGCAAGCATTCAATGCAACAGGAGTTGCGCCAACATAAAAAGCGGTGTGCGTGTCAGCTAAGTACATCTGGTATTGGCCTACTTGTACTGATGGATGCAATCTTTCTCTTTCCGCCCCTCCGACCCAGGTAAGTACTTCGTTTTTTCCTTCTGCCTCTTTACACTTTTCCCATTGCTTCAGCTCAACAATAACAGCATTATCTGATTTATTCGTATCCTTACCGCAAATCAAACAGTCTAATCTTTTTGATGTTAGGGGTAACTGATATTCTAAAATAACACCATGATCTAATAAATTTGCATGTTGAAATACTTGAGAAATGGCCCTTAGAGAATTTCTCCAAGAATTAACTTCTGAAGGAGATGGATAAAATCGAAAGTAATCAAAAAAATTTAATTTCAATTTTTCTGCAATTTGATTTTGTATAGTATCATTTATAAACTGCTGGGAGCTTCCTGAATAAAGTCTCATAATTTATTATATTTCGTATGTTTCCCTTTAGCCTTTTTAATGGGATATTTTTTCCTGTTTTTTACTATTTTGCGCTCCATAGCTTTTAATAAATCAATTCCTAAATTATCAGCTAATTCAAAAAGATACAGAGCTATATCAGCGATTTCATCACTTACTTCTTGTTTGTTTATTTTAATATAATCTTTGACTTCATTTTTAGTTTTCCACTGAAAATGTTCAAGCAACTCAGAAGCCTCAATAATTATAGAAACTGCCATATTTTTTGGATCGTGGAATTGCATCCAATCTCTTTCGTCGCGGAACTTTTTAATTTTATCTATTATAATTTTTATATCACCCACTAATATTTTCCTTTATAAAACACTATAAAATAATTTTACCTCTGATAACAATGGTGCTTAAGCTCCCTAAAGGGAATAGTGACCTTGCTCCAATTTGGGCTATATTAAATAGAACGGGGTAAATATAAGTTCGTTTTTTTGTTTTAAGATTTTTTTGTTAGCTACAATGGCTATTTTACTTTTATGCTTCCTTAAAAAAGAAGTTATCCCCGCGGGCGGAGTATCTACCTCTTTTAGTTTTACCTCCAGGGGAAGAATATTTTCTTCATCAATTACGAAATCTACCTCTGAGCCATATTTTAATCTCCAGAATTTTATGTTTTCTACACTTTCTACCCTCTTTAGTAAGTTTCTAAATACCGTATTTTCAATAAGCGCCCCGGCATCAACCCGCTCATCAACTCCTCTAAAATCGTTAATAATCCGGTTGCGCAGGCCAACATCATAGAAATAGACTTTGGGCATCTTCACGATTTCTTTTTTCTTATTCGTAAAATAAGGGCTAATAAACCGGCATATATAAGTATTCTCTAAAATAGAAAAATATTTCTCAACCGTCGCCCGGGCTATACCTATTTCTTTGCTAATCTCCTGCACATTAATTAAATTGCCTATATTCAAAGACAGGAATTTAACGATTCGGTTAAAAGCTGTTATGTTTTCTAAAGAAAAGATGGCATTAATATCCTTTCTTATATAAGAATTATAAATATCCTCAAGATACTTCCTTTTTTGAGTATGTCCATTAAGCATTACTACAGCCGGGTAACCGCCAAAAAGAGCATATTCAAAGTAATGTTTTATAAGCTTATTATGAGAAATGTCAGATATAGGCTTAAGCTGCTCAGAAGAAATATGTTTATTTAGAGGGTAGCCGCGCTTACCTACCAAATCTTGTAATTTATCTTCATTCTTAAACATTAGGTATTCTTTAAAATCGAGAGAGTGGATTTCAAAGGTTATCTTCCTGCCAACAAGAGAATCTTTAAACTTCCTCTTAATTGTTAAAGCTGATGAACCTGTGGCAAATATTTTTATTCTATCCGAATAATGATCAACAAGAAGCTTTAGTATATTGGTGGGATTATCTAAATATTGTATTTCATCAATAAAAATAAATTTTTTGCTCTTTTCGGGACTCTGTTCATGGATATAATCAATCAGTTTATCTACTCCGCTATTAAGTAATTCAAGATTATCGAGTCTTTCTAAATCCAAATAAAATATGTCTTTTGCGGCTATTCCCTTATTTATTGCCAAGTGCTGAATAAGCAAATAAAGCAATGAAGTCTTGCCAACTTGCCTTGACCCAATTAGAATAATTGCCTCTTTGCCGGGTATCCATTTTATTATCTCTGGCAGTATGTCTCTTTTAATGAGGCCTTTATTGAGAATTTGATTCAAATTAGGCATTTCGTTTCCCTTAAACTCCTTTAATTTAGTTTAACTATATTATAGCACATCATTAAATATAGTCAATACCAAAAATAGGGCCGGCGACCGTTTTTTTCATCATAATGCTAATATTATAACGCTGGATTTTTTAATATCAAGAGGTTTTTTGATGAGGATTCAGACTTTTATCAGATTATCCATAGTGGGTGCCGCGCACCGTACCCTGCGTGGTACGGTGGCGGAGGAGAGAGGATTCGAACCCCTGAG
>JAGLLT010000007.1 GCA_023140385.1 Candidatus Omnitrophota bacterium | reverse complement strand
TGGGAACTTCTTTTGGAAATTGATGATCCATTTTTAGATGAACCAGTTAAATAATAAAATAAGGAAGTAAATATGAGTGTATACATATATTGTATAAACGAAGATTACGCGCATAAATCTTTTATAAAAGACCGCGAGTTTGAAAATGAGTGGTTTAAGTTAGAAAAGGATGGGACTGTAACTGTGAGAGGCAGGAACAGAAGAGGGTATGCCTGGGACGGCTGTAGTCCTAAAATTAAGATAAAGGATATTTATTTTGGAATACCGGAAGCTGTTTTGAATTTTGAGACAGGAAAAAGTAAAACATACTATGCCTCTTTAATTCATGATATATTTTATCAATTCAGTAAAGATGTGAAGCCGTTTATCAGCCGTAAAGAAGTTGACAGGGAGTTTTATCTTATTTTAGAAAGAGATAAGTTTAAATTCGCGAAGGTATACTATAAAACTGTGCGCCTGTTAGGATGGTTATTTTGGTAACTGAAAATCTCTACATTGACATAGCTATGCTGTAAGAGTATACTGGGATTTGAAACGGAGTGCTTTTTAGCTCAAGCTTTGGGGTTAATGTATATATATCCCCTCTTGTTTTCTGAAGAAAACACGCAGGGGGGATCAATTCCTGCCTACCGGCAGGCAGGCAGACTTATCCCGAAGCGTCGGGATGTCTTCATTGAGGAGAAAAGAAAATGGAGAAGGTGTTGGTTGAGCATAGTCCTGATAAAGCGAGGCTTGATGAAATGGGTGTATTTAACTGGCCGGTGTGGGAAAAGGAGGTTTCGAGGTTTGACTGGTTTTATGACAGCGCCGAGACCTGTTATCTCTTAGAAGGCCGTGTTGTGGTTGAACCTGAAGGAAATGAAGCGGTTGAGTTTGGAGCCGGCGACTTGGTCGTTTTTCCGAAAGGGCTTAAATGTGTTTGGGATATTAAAGAAGCTGTAAGAAAACATTATAACTTTAGTTGATTGTTACCATAGCATATATCCCCCCCCTTGTTTTCTGGCGAAAACACGCAGGGGGGATTAGATCCCGGAGCCTTCCGGGATTTTTTTGCGGAGAACGGGAAGGATGAAAAAAACAAAGGTTTCTCAGAAGATTAGATATGAGGTTGATGAGTTAAACCGCCTTGTTTTAAGCAGGCCGTTTGCTTTGACCTCGCCGCTTAGAAAAAAGAGAGTTGTGAAAGGCTATTTTAAAGCTGATAAAAATAAACTTAGTTATTATATAAGCTCAAAGGATAAAGAAGCAGGGGATGGGTTGTCTTGCCGCAAAATTACCTTTTCGGGAAGGTGGAACTTTGATAAAAAACACAATCTGAAGTTAGTTCTTGATAGTTCAAGTAATCAGGTCTTTGGCGATACGCTTAGCCTGACGGGTGAAATCGTCAAAGTGGACGCCAGAGGTTTGAACTTTAGATTGAGGAGGAGAATCACCCCAGGTAAAAAACAGCTCAACGACATTCGCTTACGAGGTTTTTGGCAGGCGGATAAGAGTAATCGCCTTGTCTTGATG
The DNA here is from genome assembly GCA_023140385.1 of Candidatus Omnitrophota bacterium. Taxonomy (GTDB): domain Bacteria; phylum Omnitrophota; class Gorgyraeia; order JAGLLT01; family JAGLLT01; genus JAGLLT01. The sequence goes on along the minus strand of JAGLLT010000007.1, from coordinate 4,656 downwards.
ATCCGCAGGGAAAAAGAAGAGGGCTCAACTCTGGGGAAGTTGGTCTTTGAGGGCGGTTGGCAGGTAAACGGTAATAATCAGCTCATTTACTGTTTTGTCAGGAAAAACCTAAAAACAAAAATAAACGAAACAAAAACTCTTATTTTTAAAGGAAACTGGCAGATAAAAGGAAGCAAATTAGTCTATCAGCTAAAAGGCTTTAAGAAATCAGCCTTTACTTTTCGGGCCTGCATGAAGACGCCTAATCAAAGGGCGGCTGAGGGTAAGCTGAGGTATCAGGTAGGCATTGAGTACAGGACTGCCGCGGACAGAAAAAAGAGGATAACGAGAGATATTGAATTTTTTGGGAAATGGAAGGTAAGCAGGGATCTGCTGTTGGCTTTTCAGTTAAACCAGAGAAGCGGTAGATACAAATCCTTTATTTTTGAAAGTACCTTTTTCTTTAATAAAAATAACGACCTCACCTTTAAAGTCAAGGATAGCGTCAGCAAAGGAGGGGGCTTTGAAGTCTGCTTTAAGAAGAGATTCATTAAAAACGGGGAGTTATTTTTGAGATTGAAAAAGGAGAAAAGCGGCAAATGGATAGAGGGCGCCGTGCGGTTTCCCTTTTGACAATACATATCATGCAAGGGGGAGGAAATCCTAAATACTAAATCCTAAACACTAAACAAATCCAAATGTCCAAAATACAAAATTCAAAACAGTTTAGAACATTTTGATTTTGAGTTTAAAATTTGTTTAGAATTTAGAGTTTAGAGCTTAGAGTTTTTAAACGTAAAAGGGGTGAATATGGGTTTAGACGGGAATAAAAAATCTATCCTTAGCTATGTGGCAGCCGGTATTGTTGTTGGCGCGCTGATTGTCTTTTCTTTGATTAAACCCGTCCAGGATGAATCTCCGGTTTTCACTCCGGATAAGGTTATCTTTTATGAAGTTGAGAAGGTAATTGACGGGGATACTATCAAGCTGGCTGGCGGCGAGGTCGTGAGGTTAATTGGTATTGATGCTCCTGAGTCACACCATCCCGAAGTGCCGGTACAGGTTTTTAGCCAGGAGGCGTATGAATTTGTCAAACAGCTTTGTGAGGGCTTTGAGGCGCGGCTTGAGTATGATGAAGAAAGAAAGGGTAAGTATGGAAGAACGCTGGCTTACGTCTATTTAAAAGACGGGCGTATGCTTAATGAGGAGCTTATTAAGAGGGGTTATGCTTACGTTCTAACGAGGTTTCCTTTTAGAAAGAAGAGTAGATTTCTAAAACTGCAGGATGCGGCAAGAGAAGAACAAAGAGGCCTCTGGTCTTATAATTTATCCTGCGCCCGCCTGACAGGCATAGTTGAGAGGTTTAATAAGCTAAGTGAGGAAGGCAAAAGAAAATTTGATATCCAGCTTGACAGGTTAATTGATAAATACGAAAAGTAATTTTTGAGTGGTAATCAAAAAAAGGGGGCTTAGCGGTGAGCTCAAATATTGATTTTTATAAGAAGGCAGGGTCCTTTTTTCTGGGAATTATCCTGGTGCTGGTAACGGCCAGGTTTACCGTATTAAAAGATTCCGGAGACGGCAGTTATCAGAAGACGGAGGTTCCTTCGTATCAGGGACAAAAGAGCGGGAAAGTGATAGGCTGGAGGGATGCCGGTAAATATTACGGCCAAAACGTTACGATAGAAGGCAAAATAGTAAAGACGTATAATTCCGGCAAGGCCTGTTTTTTAAACTTTCACCCTGACTACAAAAGGTACTTTACAGCGGTGATATTTCGTTCTGCTTTTGATAGATTTCCTGAATGTCCCGAGAATCACTGCAAAAATAAAAAGGTGCGGGTAACAGGTACGATTAAAGAGTATAATGGGAGTCCCGAGATTATTTTAAACTCTCCCTCACAGATAAAGATTATAAAATAGTGAATTGTAAAAAGGGTAAACAATGTTGAACATCAATCAGAAGAAAGTTTTAATTGATATTATCAGAAGCTCAATCAAAGAGTATTTAAAAGATAAAAAAAGGGTGTCTTTTGAGATAGATGATGAGGTGTTAAACAGGGAGTTGGGTGCTTTTGTAACACTTAAAATAAAGGGCAGTCTTCGGGGTTGTATCGGCAGGGTGGTTGGTGATATGCCGCTCTATAAAACCATTACTGAAATGGGTATCCAGGCTGCTTTTTATGACCCCCGCTTTCCCGCCCTGACGGAAAAAGAATTTGAGGAGATAGAAATCGAGGTATCGGTTTTATCCGCGCTTGAAAAAGTGGGCAGTCCCGTTGAAGTTAAGCCCGGTTTACACGGTGTTTTTTTAAAGAAAGGTTTTAATTCGGGCCTGCTTCTGCCGCAAGTAGCCGCTGAATACAGTTGGGACAGAGACACTTTTTTAGAGCAAACCTGCTATAAAGCGGGGCTTGCCAAGGATGCCTGGAAGGATGAAAGGACGGAAATTTACGTTTTTTCGGCTGAGGTTTTTTCTGAAAGCGAGGTAAAAAGTGAGTAGGTTTTACTGCCCTCCCGAAAAAGTCAGAGAGGGCTCTATCTATCTTGATGGCGATGAAGCTCGGCATATTTATAAGGTTATGCGTCTTAGGCCGGATGATGAGGTGGTGGTTTTTGACGGTGTAAAGGAGTATAGAGGTATTATAATCTCAGCTGCGCTTAAGTCAGTTGTGGTTAGAATTATAAAAGCGGCCAGAATGCGGACGGAAAGTGAACTCAATATTTCCATTGCCATAGGCCTGCCTAAAGGAAAAAAGATGGACTTTATTGTTCAGAAGTGCACAGAGCTGGGGGTAAAAGAAATTATCCCGATGAAGACGGAGAGAAACGTTGTTTTGCCTGATAACAAAGATGAAGGTAAAAAGATAAAAAGATGGCTTGAGATTGCCAAGGGTGCCTCCAAGCAGTCGGGTAGAATAAAGATTCCCGCGATCAGCAGGGCAACTGTTTTTAAGGAAGTTGTTAAACTGTCGGAATCTTTTAGCGCGGCCTTTATCGGCTGTGTCAGTGAAACGGGCTGTACTTTTAAGAGGGCCCTTAAAGATAAGAAGCCGGGGAGGAAAGATAGAGTGCTTTTTTTGATTGGGCCTGAAGGCGGTTTTAGCAAGAGCGAGGTTGAACTGGCAAAAGAGAGTAAAATTTCTCCGGTTTATTTTGGAGAAAGGGTACTGCGTACAGAAACCGCCGCCATATACGTTATGTCGGCAATGAATTTTTTTTACGATTAATATGAAAACCTGTTTATTTAAGACTATCGGCTGTAAGGTAAATCAATATGAGACTCAGCTTTTAAGGGAAAGTTTTAGCGCTAACGGTTACCTTGAAGTTTCGGATGAGAAGGAGGCCGGAGTGTGCGTAGTAAATACCTGCACCGTTACCAAAAAGAGTGACGGAAAGTCAAAGAGGGTAATTACACGGATTATCCGGAAGAATCCTCAAGCCAGGGTTATTGTTACCGGCTGCGCGGTTGATAATGAGTTTAGCGCGGTTAATAAGATAGAAGGGGTAAGTTTGTTCGTTCGAAACCTGAATAAAAGTAAAATTTTTTCACTTGTAAACGGTGGTAATCGCAGCAGGCCGGTTGACGTGATTACCGCCTTTTCGAATAGAGATAAAGCCTTTGTTAAAATAGAGGATGGGTGTAACAATTTTTGCTCTTACTGCATAGTTCCTTTTACACGGGGCAGAGCCGGAAGCAGGGACGCGGGCGAGATAGAAAGAGAGGTGGGGAACTTATGCCGAGCCGGCTATAAAGAAATTATTCTAACGGGTATCAACATTGGGTTTTTCGGTAGAGACACCGGGAAGGGGCTGGTGTCTTTAATAGAAGGGCTCATGTCAATAAAAAGCCTGGGACGATTGAGATTGAGTTCAATTGACCCTCAGGATATAGATACAGCCTTAATTAATTTGATTAAAAGCTCTGATAAGCTTTGCGGCCATCTTCATATATCCGTTCAATCGGCAGATGATAATGTGCTTAAGTTGATGAATAGAAGATACGACAGAAAACTGCTTCAGAATTTGCTTGAAAGGCTAAAAAGAGAGGCTCCTAATATTGGACTGTCAGCTGATTTTATTTGCGGTTTTCCGGGTGAAGATGATAACTGTTTTAAAAATACGCTGGAGTTAATTGAGAAGTACGACTTTGTCAAGATACACATATTTACCTATAGTGACAGGGAAAAGACAGCGGCCTTTAAGTATAAAGATAAAGTAGCCCCTGACACGAAAAGAAAAAGAGCCCTTTTGCTACAAGAGGTATCGGCAGAATCCGCTGTGAGATACAAGAGGAGGTTCGCGGGTAAAAGGGTTGAGGTCTTGGTTGAGGAAATGCCTGATAAGATTTCAAATCTTTTGTGCGGTTACTCGGATAACTACATAAGAGTTCTACTTAAAAATGCTAAAAACCACCACAAAGGTTCTATAGTTCCTGCCAAAATAACCGGCCTAAGCGGTAATAGTGTCTTTGCTGAAGTTATTGCCGGCGTATAATTAACCATTTTTTACTGAAATTTCCCGGCCATTTATCTTTTGAGTCTATTTAGGCTCTCTTGACAAAAGGGTTGTTATGTGGTATATTTTTTGTACCCTTAAAGGCTTTTTAGGAGAGAAATGCTTTGCCGTCAATTTTTTGGACATTTAACTGGGTTGATGTATTTGTTGTAATTTGTTT
>JAGLLT010000006.1 GCA_023140385.1 Candidatus Omnitrophota bacterium | reverse complement strand
AATGTAGATGTGGATAAGGCGTGTGATAATATCAGAAGGATCTTTTCAGTCTGTGGAATGAAAAAGATGCCTCTTTTGGGTAAAGGCGCCGCGAACTCCTTGAGCGCCGAACCGTATAAGCAGAGATTTGTTCATGGAGTTGACGGCCTGGGCAATACGAATTTAGAGTTAAGCGGGACAGTGTCCGGAGTAGAAACCGCTGATGAAGTCATTAGGCGCGCGGTTACTGAAGGTGAAATCGATCTCTTCGTGGCTCTCGGGCCTTTGACAAATATCGCGCGGATTTTAATAGAAGAACCGGTAATTAAAGATAGCATAAAAGAAATACTAATAATGGGGGGTTCTGTATTTACTCCAGGTAATGCTACCAACGAAGCGGAGTTTAATTTTTACCAGGATCCTGAGGCGGCAAAGGTTGTTTTAAACAGTAAAATTCCCGTCAGATTGGTGTGTCTGGATTTAACCAGGCAAATTTTATTTACCAGGGACTTATTGAAGCGCATAAGGCGCAAAAAGGATTCGCCTCTCTCGCGTTTTATACACAGTATGTTTGATTACACCCTTGATTACCATAAAAGATACAAGGAGAGAGACGGCATATATTTGCCCGATGTTCTGGCTATGTGTGCTGTTGTGGATGGCGAGGTTGTGAGTTATAAGGATTTAAGCCTGGACGTTGATATTAAAAAGGACAAAGGCAGGGTTTTTGATAATATGGAGGCAGGTAATACTATTAAGTTTTGTGAAAAGATTGATAAAGAAAGAGCTGTTAATATGTTTGTTGACGGTATTAATGGATTAATTGAAGGAGAGAGTGGATGAAACTTAAAGAGTTATATGATTTTGTAGTCAAAGAGGGGGTTAAGGAGGATCCGCGGGGAGAGCAAAAGGTGAAGAAGGAGCTCTCTCGGGCGAAAAAGACTTATGACGACCTAAAACCCGGGGCAAAAGCAGAATTTGATAAAGAGTCTCTTGAAAATCCTTATGCCGATACCCGTATTCTGTACGGCGACGCGGATAAGGAGATTAAAGGTATCATTATCGGTGTTGATATGGAAATAGGGGAATTATTATTGGCGGATAGGTTGAGGCAAAAGGGTAAGGTTATCGATTTGGTGATAGCTCATCATCCGGAGGGTAGGGCTTTAGCGGGGTTTTATAAGGTTATGAATATGCAGGTTGATATTCTGGCTAAATTTGGTGTTCCTGAGGTACCCGCGGAAAATTTGTTTCAGGAAAGGATAGAGAAGGTCGCAAGAAGTGTTATGCCTGTAAACCATACGAGAGCCGTTGACGCGGCAAAACTCCTGGATATTCCGTTTATGTGCTGTCATACCCCGACCGACAATCATGTTGCCAGTTTTTTGCAGAAAATTTTTGATAAAAAAAAGGCCGACACTTTAGGCGATATAATAGATATTTTAAAGAAAATTCCGGAGTATAAAGAAGCCTCCGGCCGCGGCGCGGGGCCGGCGATTATAAGCGGGAGAAAACAAAGCCGGGCGGGTAGAGTTCTTATTGATATGACCGGTGGAACTGAGGGTTCAAGCGAAATTTTTAAAAGTCTTGCCGGAGCGGGCGTAGGGACGATTGTCGGCATGCACTTTTCAGAAGAGCATTTAAAGAAGGCCAAAGAAGCTAACTTGAATATGATAATTGCCGGCCATATATCAAGTGATACGCTGGGAATTAATCTCCTTCTGGATAAATTGGAGAAAAAATGCAAAATAAAGATTGAGTGTTGTTCGGGTTTTAGGAGGTTTAAGAGATAAAGAATTATGGCTGAGTATATCGCGCAAGATATATTAGAAGAGATAAGGTCTCGGACTGACATTGTTGCCGTTATTTCTGAGTATATTCCGCTGAAAAAAAGCGGCGCTAATTATAAGGCGCTTTGTCCGTTTCATAACGAAAAAACTCCTTCTTTTATGATTAGCCCCGCCAAGCAGATATACCACTGTTTTGGCTGTGGTGAAGGCGGCAATGTGTTTAATTTTGTTATGAAGTATGAACATCTTGACTTTTCAGAGGCGGCCGGGAAAATTGCTGAGAAGGCCGGCGTGAATATACCCAGGCAGTTTGGCGCTGACAAAAAAATGCAGTCGCTTTTTAATCAGTTGTATAAAATTAATGAAGCCGCGGCAGATTTTTTTAGCGGCCATCTAAATGAGTCATTAGATGCTTCTCACTCCAGGGATTACCTGAAAGAGAGGGGTTTTACCCAAAAAACGCTTTTAGATTTTAAACTGGGATACGCTCCAAATAACTGGACCGCTCTTTATGACTATCTCAGGCATAAAGACTTTAGTGTAGAGATGATTGAGAAGGCTGGTTTGATATCTCCGAAAGGCGGCGGTGGATACTGCGACAGGTTTAGAAATAGGGTGATGTTTCCCATCTTTAATTTGTATGATAAAGTTATAGGTTTCGGAGCAAGGGCTCTTGAGGAAAAGCAGATACCTAAGTACCTTAATAGTTCTGATACTCCTGTTTTTAATAAAGGAAAAAATCTATATGGGTTAAATTTAGCCAAGCGGGAGATTATTAGCAAAGACAGGGCGATTATAGTAGAGGGCTATACCGATTGCATACGCTGTCACGAAAACGGATTCAAAGAGGCTGTTGCCCCCTTAGGAACGGCCCTTACGGAGTGGCAGATAAGGGCTCTTAAAAGATATACTAAAAACGTTATATTAATTTTTGATGCTGATCAGGCAGGAGAAACCGCCTCTTTAAGAGGGCTGGATCTGCTGATATCTGAAGGCATAATTCCTAAAATTGCCGTAATGCCGGCCGGCTTTGACCCCGACAAGTATCTTTTGGAAAAGGGGGCTGAGGAGTACGAGAAAATTGTTAAAAATGCTCCCGACTTTTTTGATTATAAAGTTAATCTGTTGCGTTTAAAGTATAAAGCTCAAGATCCGGAAGGTAAAGCCGGGATAGCGGCAGAGTTACTGCCCACCCTTGCCCGAGTAGATAATGCTGTTTTGAAGTCGGCTTATGTAAGGAAACTGGCAGATGTTTTAGAAGTTGCGGGGACTGACATTTTAAGCGAGTTAAAAAAAATAAAGAATGTTAATTACAGTTATGATAAAAACGAGATTAAAAAAATATCTCAGGATTCGCGTGTGGATATGGCGGAGAAGATTTTATTCGTATTAATGCTTGAGGATAATAACCTGATTAAGGAAGTAAGAAACGCTTTGCGGCCGGTTGATTTTGAAAGTGACGGTATGAGGAAGATTGTCGAGTTGATTTTTGACTTTGCCGAGAAAGGCAAGGAGATATGTCCTTCACGCTTAATTGACGCTATGGGCGGCAACGAAGCGGCGCGCCTTATTTCTTCTATTTCTGTAGATACTCCTGAAATAACGGATGCTGCAAAAAACTTAAACGACTGCATTAGGACCATAAAGAGAAGAAACATTGACAAAAAAATTAAAGAATTAAAAGCCGCCCAGAGAAAAGCTCAGGGAGAAAAAATCTCGGAGCGCACTTTTAAATTGACCGTAGAGTTCGCCCAATTAGTAAACGAACGAAAAAAGTTCGCCAGGAGCGTAAAGTAATATAGTTATGGCAAAAAATCAAAAAATAAAAAAAGCAAAAGAAGAAAGACATAAGACCTTAGAAAGGCTTATAGCCCTTGGTAAAGAGAAGGGCTATCTTACCTATGATCAGGTCAATGAAATTCTTCCCGAGAATGTTGTTTCCTCCGAGGAGATAGATGACATCTTTACCTCTTTAGGCGAGGTGGATATTCAGATAGTAGATTCTGAAGGAGCCAAGGAGATAGAGGAAGATTTGGCAAGGCGAAAGGAGGAAGAAAAAAAGGGCAAAAGGCCGGTGGTTCTTTCACGCCTATCCCAGCTCGAGGATCCTGTCCGGATGTATTTAAGGGAGATGGGGCAAATTTCTTTGTTAAGCCGTGAAGAGGAAATCCGGCTGGCTAAGGAAATAGAGTTGTCAGCGTATAAGTTTAAAATGGTAATATTCGGTACGATGATAGCCAAAAATGAAGTTCTTAAACTGGCTGTCAAAATTGTAAAAAAAGAGGTAAATCCGGAGGAGTACTTTAGTGATTTGCCGGATGTCAAAGGAAATAAATTTTACAAAAAAATTCAAACTCTGGTTAGAAGACTGAGGGCAACAAAGAAAGAAGAAAATATCGCGGCGGTTTTAGAGAAGTTTAGTCTGAATATATCGGTTATTGAAGAGCTGTCTAATAAATTAAAATTTATCACGGACCAGTTAATTAAGACGGATGCCAGGATAAAGCGGAGGGAAAAAGCAAAGTCCATAAGGGCTTTGGATGAGACAAGAGAGTTGAAGAGAGAAAGGCGCCAGCTGTTAAAAGAGTTGGGAGAGAAAAGTGATAACATAAGAGAAAAGCTAAAGGCCATAAGGCGGCGGGAGGTTGATTATAATACCGCTAAAAAGTCTATGGTCGCGGCTAATTTGAGATTGGTGGTTAGTATTGCTAAAAAATATACCAATAGAGGCCTGTCTTTTCTTGATCTGATTCAGGAGGGGAATATCGGTTTGATTAAAGCGGTGGAAAAATTTGACTATCATAAGGGTTATAAGTTTTCTACTTACGCTACCTGGTGGATAAGGCAGGCAATTACGAGAGCTATTGCCGATCAAGCCAGAACAATACGAATTCCCGTTCATATGACAGAGACAATAAACAAGCTTATCCGAATTTCAAGGTATCTGGTTCAGCGTAACGGAAAAGAACCGGCTCCGGAAGAGCTTGCTCAGGAAATGCAGATGTCCATTGAAAAGGTGAGAGGCATTTTGAAAATCGCCCAGCAGCCTATATCTCTTGAGACTCCTATAGGCGATGAAGGTGATACTCATTTTGGAGATTTTATTGAAGATAAGGCTGCCGTTTCTCCCGCGTCGGCTACCGCTCAGACGATGTTAAGGGAGCAGATGGAAAATGTGCTTGACACGTTGACCGACAGAGAGAAGCAGGTGTTGGAACTGCGCTTTGGAATAAAGGATGGCTGTCCCAGAACTCTGGAAGAGGTGGGCTCTATCTTTAAGGTTACGAGAGAAAGAGTAAGGCAGATTGAGGCAAAGGCTCTAAGAAAGTTGAGGCATCCAACAAGAAGCAGAAAGCTTAAGAACTTTCTTGAGATGATGAATTACTAAAAAGTTGTTTTAACCGTATTTAATCCCCCACAAGCAGTTTCGTGGGGGATTTTTTGCCTATTAGAAGTAGCAGGATCTATTGGGAAGGCTGAGGCATAAATTTATGAAGATGGTTTTTAAAAAGCAGTATATTAAGAAAACAGTGAGTGAGACGCGGACGATTGAGATTTTAAGTTGTGAAGGGGAGGAGTAACTTTTTATTTTTTCTATTATTTTTAATATTGCACCGCTGGCGATTATTAAAAGAGCCGGGGTAGCAGGCAGAATGTACCTTGATTGAAAGTTGCGATGCAGAGAAAAGATAAGCATTATCCAGAAAGCGGCGATAAAGAGAGAAGATTGTTTTGACCGCAAGGCTGGTATGAAAGGCAGGCTAAGAAAAGATATTATATAAAAAGGAGAAAGCTCAATCAGTCTTTTAAAATAGAAAAGGCGGGTCTCTTTTGAAAAAAAAGCAAATGCCCAGCCGCTAGAGGGAACATAGATAGCATTTAGCATTCCGCATAGGCCTTTTAGCATATATGGATTTGAAAACAAAAGTACCAAGAATATAACGGCACCGATTCTGCCCGCTTTAGCAGGGCTTATTTTATTTAGCAGTCGCTCTTTGAACGTCTTATTACGCAGGAAGTGATACGTTAAAAAAGCGGCAGCAGACGAAGAGATTAAGATCCAGAACGTAAAAAGATTGTAGAAATTTAATTTTAAGTCTCCCTGGCCGGTAATCATAATGGGGAAAAAGTCAGCGCCGTATATTATGAAATTCCAAATTATCCAGGGTAGAAATAAGAGCAGGCTTATCAGTATCCATGACCAGAAACGCTTTGTTTTTATTAGTTTATAGTTGTATAATAGCGCCCAACTTAAACCGATAGGAAAAATTATTAAAGCTGAATATTTGGTCAGAAGTGCCAAGCCCGTAGTAATACCTGCCAGAAAGAAAAATTTACTTTTGTTGCTCAATATCGCCTTGATTAAAAATAGCAGAGTTAACCAGATAAGCGCTGTTAATGTTGTGTCTATCCATATTTTTTCTGAGCATAGCCAATTTACAGGGTCAATAGATACAAGAAGGGCTGCCAGTAATCCCGTGTCTTTATTAAAGATGTAAGCCGCGACTAAAAAGGTGATAATTATTGTGGCCAGGCCGCCGGCCAGAGAAACCATAAAAGCTGTTTTGTAAGCCGCGCCGAATATGAAGTAAAAGAGGGATATTAAGTAGGAGTAAAGAGGAGGATGTTTAAATAAGGGCATCCTCAGGTAGTCAGGTAATCTTCCTCCCTGTTTCTGATAGCGGTTATAAACTGATTGCGAGGTGTAATTAAGAGGATTCTCTTTGAGCTGAAGACCCATCCTCACGTATAAGCCTTCATCAAAGGTAAATTTGTGGGGAGCATTATATCCGGTCCATCGGCCAAGAAACGCGCTAACGACAATCATAGACAAGATAAGCAGAGTTGAAACGTTTTTTGCTTTTTTCATTTAATATATAATAGTGTTTTGGAAGAGTAAGGTCAAGAACATTCTTTCAAGCATTCTTTTGCTGTTGTATTGTTGCCGGAGAGAATGTATACTTTGACGTATGATTTTAAAGAAGAAAGACCTATATGAAAAAGGTTGATAGTTTTACGCAAAGAAAAGTTGTTCCTTTGAAAATAATCGTTCTGCTATCGGTTGTTTTAATAATGCTGGCGGGATCTTTTGTTTATTTAGACTCCCTGGATGGCCGGTTTATATGGGATGACAATCATTTGGTGAAAAACAATACTTATATAAGAGACTTATCCTGCCTCCCGAATATTTTTACGGAAAGTTTAGCCGGCGGTTCAGGAGATTTATACCTTGCTTACCGCCCGCTTCAGATACTGACTTATATGTTTGATTATTCTTTGTGGGGGCTCAATCATTTTGGTTTTCATCTAACGAATATATTATTGCATATTTTAACGGCTTTGGCTGTTTATTGGTTTGTAACTATTCTTTTTGATGACCGGCTTCTTTCTTTAATAACCGGACTGTTATTCGCGGTTCATCCGATTCATACGGAGGCTGTTTGTTATATTTCAGGAAGGGCGGATCCCCTATCAGCCCTATTTATACTGCTTAGTTTCATTTTTTACGCGAAGCTTGAAAAGAAAAAAAATTTTTTTTCTGAAATCCTTATTTTTGTTTTTTATATTTTGGCTTTGTTATCAAGGGAAAGCAGTTTAATCCTACCGCTTTTAATCATTCTTTATTCCTACATATTTGGCCGAAAGATTAATAAAAGAGTGTTAATTGTTATGTTGGGCACTACCGCCGCGTATGTCTTTTTAAGGATGACAGTTTTAAAGTTCAGCGTTCCTTTAGCTTCTAACTACGCGTCCACCACCTTACTTCAGAGGGTGCCGGGGTTTTTTGCCGCTCTGGGAAGTTATGTAAGTTTACTTTTCTTACCGCTTAATCTTCATATGGAGTATGGGATTAAACTATTTTATCCTGCTCAGCTTCAGGTAATATTAGGCTTTATTATCTTCTTGTTATTAGTGGTTTACGCCTTTAGTAAGAGAGGGAGTAATAAGCTAATTTCTTTCGCCCTTTTCTGGTTTTTGGCGGCCTTGCTGCCGGTTTCCAATTTTTATCCGATTAACTCTTATATGGCTGAGCACTGGCTGTACCTGCCGTCTGTGGGCTTCTTTTTAATTAGCGGGTGGATTTTAACGCGTCTTTATAGAAAAAGAAGATGCGGTGTTTTAATGGCTGTCGTCATAACCGGACTGTTATTTTTTTACGGTTGTTTAACTGTGAAACAATGTGATTACTGGAAAGATGCTCTTACTTTTTATAAAAGAACACTGAGATGCGCCCCCTCAAGCCATAGGTTATATAGCACCCTGGGTAATGAATATTCTCAAAGAGGCAGATATAAAGAGGCGATAGCTTCTTGTAAGAGGGCTATAGAGTTAAAACCGGACTACAGCTTCGCCTACTATAATCTGGGCAATGCCTATAACTCACTGGGCAGATATGAGAAAGCTATAGTGTCGTTCAGGAAGTCCATCGAATTAAATAAGACTTACGTTAATAGTTATAATAACCTGGCCATAGCTTATTCTTTGACCGGCGAACTTAAAAAGGCGGTCGCTGCCTCTAAAGAGGCCATTAAGCTTAAGCCGGATTACGCCCTTGCTCATTACAACCTGGCTCTTTTCTATATGCGGCAGGGCAAGAGCGGCCTGGCCCGTCAATCCGCGGACAGGCTTGTTGAGTTAGGTTATGACTTACCGGAAAAGTTCATCGAGATGATAAGCAATCCTCCCGAAGACAAATAAGGGGAGAAGAATTTTTTTATTGCTTTTTCGTATTATCTTTGTATAATAACGAAAGGTTACTTATCGGGCCCATAGCTCAGTTGGTTAGAGCGGCTGACTCATAATCAGTAGGTCCCAGGTTCAAGTCCTGGTGGGCCCACCAGCCGTCGCTCCTTTGGAGCTATGGCTGGCAGGCCAGCGATTCTTTGGAGCTATTTATCCGCCATAGCTAACAGCGAAGCAGGCGGGTTTACGTAATAGTTGATAGTGAAAGCGGGTTTACGTAATAGTTAATAGTGAAAGCGGGCCTGCCCGCCGTAGCTTTAGCGAAGGAGGGCGATTAGCTCATTTGGTTAGAGTGCCACGTTCACATCGTGGAAGTAGCAGGTTCGAGTCCTGCATCGCCCACCAAAATGATTATAAAAAAGGGTTTTAAATTTATGGAAGAGCAAATCAAAAAACTGGTAAAGCTTCAGAATTACGACTCTAAGATTATTGAAATTGAAGATGAAAAAATAAGATTGCCGCGAGAGGTGGACGCTGAAAAACTGATTTATGAAGATGTCCAAAGTCAGATAAACGGGCTTAAAGAAGAGAAAAAGGGCATGCAGGTTAAGGGGAAAGATAAAGAGGTGGAGTTGGAGAGCAAGGAGGCGCAGATAAAGAAGCTGCAGGGCCAGCTCTATCAGGTAAAGAAAAATGATGAGTATCGGGCGCTTGAAAACGAGATAAGTTCTACCAGGGCGGACAGCTCATTAGTCGAGGAAGAGATTCTTAATATCCTGGATGAGATTGATAAAATGGAAGCCGCCATAGAAGAAAAAAAGAATGACCTTAAGGAAAGGAAGAAACTTTTGGACGAGCGCGTGGTTGCGGTAAGCAATAAGATGGCTGAGCTTGACAAGGAGTACGAAAGCTTAAAAGACGAAAGAAGTAAGATTGCCTCAACCATAGAAAAACCCGTGCTTAGCAGGTATGAAAAGATACTTCAAAACAAGAGAGGCCAGCGGGCTATAGTTGCCGTTAGAGATTCAGCTTGTCAGGGTTGTTTTATGAATCTTCGCCCTCAGTCAATTCACGAGGTTAAGCTGGGTAAAAACCTTATTGCCTGCGAGAACTGTTCCCGCATACTCTATATTGAGGAATAATTGATAAAGCCACTCCCTTCCCAAAAAATTATTTTTTTTGTAGACGGCGCCAGCCAGGGAAATCCCGGGCATGCCGGTATTGGTGTAGTAGTTTACGACGATGACGGAAGATGCATAAAGAGAATTTCCAAGTATATCGGTAAGGCAAGTAATAATGTGGCTGAGTATAGCGCCATAAATCTTGCTCTTTCCGAAGCCTTTATTCTTAAAGCCGCGGCGATAACCATAAAAACGGATAGCGAGCTTGTAGCCAGGCAGTTAAGCGGTCAATACAAGGTCAAGAGCGATAATCTGAAACCCCTCTATATTCAGGCCAGGCATCTGATAGATGCCTTAGATGAGGTTAAGATTGTTCATATAAAGCGGCATTTGAATAAAGAAGCGGACAGATTGGCTACATTGGCCGTGGACGAGCACACCTCATAATCTCTGCATCATAATCAGGAAAGCTTCCCATTTTTTAGTTTCCCCTACATATTGGCCATTTTTTCTATTTTCCACAACTTATTGTGTTTAAACAAAAAAAGTATATTTTATCCTTGACATAAAAGGGTGTGTAGGGTATACTTCGTGGTATGTAGTGGAGTAAAGTGGGGGATATCAAATGTTCTATGGGGAGTATAAGCATACAATTGACCGCAAGGGGCGGCTTATTATTCCTGCCAAGTTTCGCCTACTGACAAAAGAGAATTATATTGATAAGTTATATGTTACCCGCGGGTTAGATAAATGCCTTTTTGTTTTTGTTGAAGAAGAATGGAAAGCGCAAGAGCACAAATTTAGATCCCTACCGTTTACCAAAAGAGATTCACGAAAATTTAACCGTCTTTATTTTTCAGGAGCTTGTGAAGCATCCCTCGATAAGCAGGGCAGGATTCTCATACCCAAATATCTCAAGGAGTATGCCCAGATTAAAAAAGAGGTTATAATTGTCGGTGTTTCCAACAGGTTTGAAATATGGGACGAGGGGGTCTGGAAAGAGTATTATAAAAATACACAGAGCTCTTTTGAAGACATTGCCGAAGAGTTGATAGACCCTCCCGATAAGTTTTAAGAAAAGGGGGTGAAGGAAATGAGAGAGAGCGTTCGCGTTTATATTGACACATCCAAGCATTTTGAATTCTCTGAATTAGGGATACCAATGGAAGTTTTTAGAAAGAAAAGGGCATTGTACGATGAGAAGGATAATTTGCACTTTAATACCTTCACATTGAAAATGGTCAAGTCATCAAATGCTTCCAGGTGGGTAGATACACTATTGAACATCAAGTAAAAAGCGCAAGAAAGGGTCTTAAAGCACGTGCACAGGCCTGTTATGACAGAAGAGATAAGTGAGTATCTTAGCTTAAAGCCGGGAAATATCGTTGTAGATTGTACGGTGGGAGCGGGCGGCCACAGTATAAATATCCTAAAGCAGATAGCTCCGGCAGGACGATTAATTGGTATTGACCAGGATGAGGAAATACTGGAGCTAGCCCGCCGAAGGTTAAAGGGTTATGAAAAAAACTGTAAATTGGTATACGGAAACTTTAAAGATATAGATACTATTCTCGGGCAATTAAATATAAAAGAGATAGACGCTGTTCTTTATGATTTAGGCGTATCTTCTTTTCAGCTTGATAGTTCTGAGAGGGGATTTAGCTTTTTGCGGGATGGCCCGTTGGATATGAGGATGGATAAAAACGGACAGCTAAGCGCCTTTGATTTAGTTAATAACCTTCCCAAAGAGGAGATTAGCAGAATTATCTTTAAATACGGAGAGGAACGCTATTCCCGAAGGATAGCTTCTTTAATAGTGGAAAAAAGAAAGGAACATTTTATATCTTCTACCAAAGCTCTGGCAGATATTGTCAGTGGGGCTTTGCCGCGCGGCAGGCGGCGTGAGAAAATACATCCGGCGACTCGAACTTTTCAGGCCTTTAGAATAGCCGTAAATAACGAACTTGAGGCTTTGCAAATAAGCTTAAATAAAGCGGTGGGCCTTTTAAGGGGCGGTTCAAGGATATGTGTTCTGTCGTTTCAGTCGCTGGAGGACAGAATTGTAAAAAATAAATTCAGGGACTTGGCCAGAGAGTCTATCCTTAAGGTTTTAACTAAAAAACCCCTGAGGTCCGGACCTCAGGAAAGAAAAGAAAATCCCCGCTCAAGAAGCGCCAAGTTGAGGGCGGCGGAAAAGATAGGATAAACAAATGAAGCCACTGGGAAAATTTCTAATAGTTATTTTTTTTGTAACCGGCATATGTCTTTATTATATCAGCCAGCAAAGCGCTTTATTAAGTTTGAGTTATGAGATAGATAACAGTCAAACGGTGATTGAAAGGCTTCTTGACGAAAATAACAATTTGGCTTATAATGCGTCTACGCTAAAGTCACCCTCAAATTTAGAAAGAGAACTGCTTTCAGAAGATGTTGTTCTGTGTATTCCGGATAGAGAGCAAATAGTATATTTGGCTAAGGCGCTAAGTTTATCCGATGAGTCTCTTGAAGCATCCAAAAGAAGCATCTTTAGCCTGTTTGATATAAACCGTAAAGCGGAAGCTGAGCCTATAGAGGAATGATAGGCCCGCTATAAGCTGGCCGCGATTGTCAGGAAACGATTAATTAAATTGTGTATGAAAGACGCTGCAATTTTCGCTCTCTAATAATATATATCTTCTTTTTATTGCTCCCGTTATTTATATTTATCGGGCGCGTATTCTATCTGCAAATAATAAAGTCAGAACAGTTCAGCCTCCTGGCTGATAAGCAGCATAGATTTTATTACAAAATTCCTCCCCAAAGAGGCCGTATATATGACCGAAAGATGAGGGAGCTGGCTGTCAGTTTTAATGTTTCCTCCTGCTATGCCAATCCGCGCAAGATTAAAGATAAGCAGGGGGCGGCAGATAAATTAGCCGTCTTTTTTGATTTAGACAGCGATAAAGTTTTAAGGCTGCTTAGGAAAGACAAGGCCTTTGTCTGGATAAAGAGGTATATCAGTGAAGAAAACGCTAAAGGCCTTGATGAGCTTGGTATAGGAGCGCTGGGCTTAATTAAGGAAAGTAAGCGTTTTTATCCGGATCAGATTTTGGCCTCTCATATTTTAGGCTTTGTAGGCATTGACAACGATGGCCTGGAAGGTTTAGAATTATACTATAATGATTACCTGAAGGGCGCGGCAGGTTTAACTATTATATCCAGGGATGCCAAAGGCAGGCGCATTGAGTCCAAAGAGCAGCTTATCAGCAGCCCCATGGACGGTTATGATATAATCCTGACGATTGATAAGTATATCCAGCATATCGCTGAAAGAGAGTTAGAGGCGGTCTATAAAAAGTACAAAGCTAAGGCTGCCATCATAATTATTATGGATCCGTCAACCGGTGAGATTCTGGCTATGGCTAACAGGCCGACATTCAATCCTAACTCTTTTGCTAAAAGCAGTTCTGACGCGCGCAGGAATAGAGCTGTGTGTGATATTTTTGAACCCGGCTCTGTTTTTAAAATAGTAACTGCCGCCGGCGCCCTGGAAGAAGGCATTATTTCGCCCGAGGATAAAATTTACTGCGAAAACGGCGCCTACAGAATTCACCGCCATACGCTTCATGACCACAAACCGTATAAAGAACTTACTTTTAAGGAGGTTATTAAATACTCATCCAACATTGGGACTGTTAAGGTTGCCCAGAGACTCAAGAAGGATATGCTTTATCAGTACATTAAACATTTTGGGTTTGGAAATGTAACCGGCATTGACCTGCCGTTGGAAGAAAACGGAATAATCAGGCCTCCGGAGCAATGGTCAAAGATATCAATTTCAGCTATTCCTATGGGCCAGGAGATTGCCGTAACCGCCCTGCAGATGCTGCGCGCTATGTCAGCGGTAGCCAACGAGGGCCGGTTGGTTAGGCCTCATCTGGTTAAGCGCATTACTGACAAGCGGGATGAATGCTTAAAGGAGTTTAAGCCTGAACGCGGCCCGAGAATTTTTGGTGAAAAAACGAGCAGTCAGTTAAAGGAGATTTTAGCCGCCGTCGTCGAAGGGGGAACCGGCAAAAGGGCAAAGGTGAAGGGCTATACGGCAGCCGGCAAAACCGGAACCGCCCAAAAGGTAAGCCCTAAGGGGGGATATTCGCGCGGGAAGTTTATTGCCGTCTTTGCCGGATTTTTACCGGTAGAAAATCCTAAGATAGCCATGATAGTTGTGGTGGATGAGCCGCGGCCGGTCTATTACGGAGGCCATGTTTCAGCGCCTGTCTTTAAAGCGGCAGCCCAAGAGGTACTCAATTATATAGAAAATAGCGGGTTAAATTAAAAATATGCCAAAGCTTCATAAGTTACTCATTGGGGTTAAATGCGAAAATAAAGATACTCTGCCTAACGCTAATATAGAAAGTTTGAGCTGTAATTCAAAAGAGATAAAGAAAAACTGTCTTTTCGCGGCACTCAGAGGCAGGAGTACCGATGGGCATAATTATATAGCGGAAGCTGTTTCGAGGGGAGTCAGGGCGGTTATTAGTGAGAAGGATTTTGACTGCCCCCCATCAGTTATTAAGATAATAGTTGATAATTCAAGAGATGCCCTGGGAGTGCTGCTCGGCAATTTTTATAAAAAGAATGAGAAGCTCAAGCTAATAGGCATAACGGGAACAAACGGCAAAACAACTATATCTCTTCTTATTAACAGTATTTTAACTGAGGCCGGATATGAAACGGCGGTTATAGGTACCCTGGGATATAGATTGGCCGGCGCCGGATTTAAAGGGCTTAAAAATACGACGCCGGGAGCCATAAAGCTTCACAGTTTACTGAATGAGATGAAAGAGCGCTCTATCGGATATTCAGTTATGGAGGTCTCTTCACACGCGCTTGATCAGAGGCGCGTTCAGGATTTGAACTTTCAGGCGGCTATCTTTAGTAATTTATCCCGTGACCATCTTGACTACCACAAAAATATGAAGAATTATCTGGCGGCTAAATTGAGGCTGTTTGAAGGTTTACCGGCCGGAGGTATAGCTGTTATCAATAGAGACGATAAGGTGTTTGAGCAGTTGAAAAAGGCAAGCGCGGCGCGGCTTGTAACCTACGCCGTTTTTAACAAAGCCGATTTTAAAGCCGTGGATATAAAAATAGGCCTGAATAAAAGTGAATTTTTGATTAAGACGCCTTCAGCTAACCTGGCTGTTAATAGCCGGCTGACAGGTATGCACAATGTTTACAATATATTAGCCGCGGCCTCCTGGGCCTGTTCCGAGGGTATTAGCCCGGTTAACGTTAAGCGGGGAATAGAGAAGCTAAAGAAGGTTCCGGGCAGGCTTGAGAGGGTAAATGAGAGGCAGCAATTCAAGGTATTTGTTGATTACGCCCATACGCCGGATGCCTTAGAGAAGGTTTTGGGATTCTTAAGAGAGATGGTGGGCGATAGAGGCAAAGTAATCACTGTTTTTGGCTGCGGCGGCGATCGAGACAGAACTAAACGGCCCAAAATGGCAAAGGCTGCCGCCATGTACAGCGATCTGGTAATTGTTACCAACGATAATCCAAGAAGGGAAAAACCGCTTGCTATTTTTAAAGACATAAGAGCCGGCTTTTCGGAGGCTGGTTTTAAAAAGTATAAATTCATGGCCGGCAGAAGGAAGGCAATAGAGACGGCCTTTAAATCCGCTCAAAAAAACGACGTAGTCTTAATAGCCGGCAAAGGCCATGAAAAAACGCAAATTTTTAAAAACCGGACTATGCCCTTTGATGATGTAGAGGCGGCGAAGAAAATACTGAGAAAAAGATAGGATATTATGAAATTAAGTGTCAGGCGGATTTTAAAGGCTGTTGGCGGAGAGCTGATATCGGGCAGGCCGGAGGAGAAGGTTGAAGATTTTAGCATTGACTCAAGGAACATAGACGGGCGGGAAGCGTTTATGGCTATTAAGGGCCGCAGATTTGACGGCCATAACTTTATTGATGAAGCTTATCAAAAAGGTGTTAGATTTTTTATTGTCAGCCGGCTAAAAGGGATAAAAGATAAGACCGCCGGTTCGGTTTTGATAAAGGTGGCTGATACTACCAGTGCCCTGGGGCAGATTGCCCGCTTAAAGAGACAATTGTGTAAGATGCCGCTTGTAGCCGTAACCGGTTCCTGCGGTAAAACGACCACCAAGGATATGGCCGCTAAAATTCTCAGCACCTCCTATAAGGTGCTTAAGAATATAGGTACTCTAAATAATGAGTTTGGCCTGCCGCTTACTTTGCTCAGGCTTAAAGAAGATGATGAAGTCGCTGTTCTGGAAATGGGAATGAATCACCGGGGAGAGATTAAGATGCTTAATGGCATTGCCCTGGCAGACGTAGGGGTTATCACCTGCGTTCATCCCGTCCACCTGAAGCATTTTAAAGATGTAAGCAGTATTGCCAGAACCAAGTGGGAGCTGATTGAAACCTTAAAGGGTAAAAAGACGGCTGTTTTAAATAATGATGATAAAAATCTTAAACCCCTTTTTAGAAACTTTAAAGGCAAAAAGGTTACCTTTGGCATAAAGGAAAAAAGCGACTTTATGGCCGGCGATATCAGGCTGAGGAAGAATAAGATACTCTTTAAACTAAATGGCAGGTATGAGATAACGCTTAATCTTGTCGGTGAGTTTAACATATACAATGCCCTGGCAGCTATTGCCGTCTCCAGATTTTTTAAAATTAGTTATGACAATATAAAAACAAGCCTCAATGGTTTTAAGCCGTCTCCTATGCGTATGGAGAGAATGAGAGTGGGCGGTGTAGAGGTGATTAACGACGCCTACAACGCCAATCCAGAATCAGTAGCTCAGGCAGTTAAAACTTTGTGCGCCCTTCCTAAAAAGGGAAGATCTATTATGGTTTGTTGTGATATGTTGGAACTTGGAGCAGGCAGTAAAAAGTTCCATCAGGAGATAGGCCGTCTTGTAGCCGCTTCTGAGGTGGACTTTTTAATTACTCTGGGCAGGGACGCGAAGTTCATTTATACTTCTGCCCTAGATAAAGGTATGAAAAAAGCAAGGGCCACTCATGCCCGGACCAAAAAAGAAGCGGTTGAGATATTAAATAAAATAGCCCGCCCCAAAGATGTGGTTTTATTAAAGGGTTCCAGATTAATGAAGGCAGAGGAGATCGCGCGATGCTTTATAAATTGTTATACCCCTTAAGAGATATATGGTTTGGTTTTAATGTTCTCAAGTACATTACTTTTAGATCGGCAATTGCCGCGGTCACCGCCTTTTTTATCAGTTTATTTATCGGCCGCTACGTAATAGATAGACTCGCTAATCTTCAAATTTGGCAGAATGTCAGAACCAGCAGCTGCCCCGGGCTTATTCCTTTACACCAGCAGAAACAGCATATACCAAGTATGGGGGGGCTGATTATTCTCTTTGCTATTATTGTACCTACCTTGTTATGGGCCGACTTAAAAAACTCATATATTTTAATAGCGCTGACCGCGACCGTTTGGTTTGGCTTGTTGGGTTTTTTAGATGATTATCTGAAGTTAGTTAAAAAAAAATCAAGCGGCCTGGCTGTGACAACAAAGCTTATCGGCCAAATAATCCTGGGCCTGCTTATAGGGCTTTATGTTTTTTATCACCCGGATATAAGTACAAAACTGGATATTCCTTTTTGTAAAAATTGCCTGATTGACTTAGGCATATTTTATATTTTATTCGCCATAGTAGTCATAGTAGGTTCGTCAAACGCCGTGAACCTGACTGATGGACTTGACGGCCTGGCCATAGGCTGTGTGGTGATAGCGGCTCTGACTTATGCCGGTTACAGCTATGTAACAGGCCACGCGGTAATCAGCAATTATCTGCAAATACCCTTTATTCCGAAAGCAGGAGAGTTAACCGTCTTTTGTTCATGTATTATCGGCGCCGGGCTTGGTTTTCTCTGGTTTAACTCCTACCCGGCAACAATCTTTATGGGGGACACCGGTTCTTTGGCGCTTGGGGGAGCTATAGGAATCGTAGCAATTTTTATTAAGAAGGAACTGCTGCTTTTGATTGTGGGCGGGATATTTGTAGCTGAGGCCTTATCCGTCATTCTTCAGGTAACCTCCTTTAAGCTAAGAGGTAAAAGGATGTTTCTGGTAGCGCCGCTTCATCATCATCTGCAGTTAAAGGGATGGGATGAACCAAAGATAACCGTCCGTCTGTGGCTGATCGCGATTATCCTGGCTCTATTAAGCCTGGCAACCCTAAAATTAAGATAGATATGACATCACTCAACGCGGCAGTAATCGGTTTAGGTGAGAGCGGCTTAAGCGCCGCCCGCCTCTTAAAAAGGCTGGGCGCCGAAGTTCGTGTATCTGATAACCGCGACAGCGAAGCGGTTAAAAGGCGCGCCGCCTCTCTGAAGGACGCGGGCATAAGCCTTGTTGAAACGGGAAAGCACACAAAAGATTTTATTAAAGGTTGTACCCTGGTTGTGGTAAGCCCCGGGGTTTCCGCGGAGAACGAACTTCTCAAAGAGGCAAAGCTTTTAAAGATACCGGTAATCAGTGAGATAGAACTTGGCTACCTTAATTGCCCCGCGCCCATTATTGCCGTCACCGGCACCAACGGAAAGACTACAACCTGTCATTTGATTAACCGGATGCTGGAAAAAATAGTTTCCGTTCCCGTCCTTTGCGGAAATATCGGCCGGCCTTTTTGCGATGTTGTCTTATCACTAAAGAAGGATGACGTGGTGGTTTTGGAGGTGAGTTCTTTTCAGCTGGAGTACATTGAAAAGTTTTCTCCCAGGGTAAGTATGATATTAAACGCGGATACCGATCATTTGGATCGCCATAAAAATCTTAAAGAGTATTTTCAGGCTAAGGCCAGGATATTTGAAAATCAAAAACAAGACAGTTTTACCATTCTTCGCAAAGAAGACGTTGAAAGCAAATTTTCGCTTGACGAAATAAAGTCAAAGGTTATCCTCGTATCTTCTAAAAGCAAAGCCGATGTTTATATAGATGAGGCGGGGTTTGTTGTCAGGCGGCGCGCTAAAGGGCGGGAGAGGGTCATTCATAGCTCAGAGGTAAACCTGACGGCCATAAAGTCAATGGAGAACTTTCTCTTCTTGACCGCCCTGACACTGGCTTATGAGGTTGATATAAAGGCGCTTCTTAAGGTTCAGAAAAACTTTAAGGGGCTGGAGCACCGGATTGAGCCTGTGGGCGTCTTTAACGGTATTAGCTATATAAATGACTCAAAGGCGACTAATGTAGCGGCAACCCGCCAGGCGTTGATGAGCTTAGACTGCCCTGTGCTGTTAATAGCCGGGGGGCAGGATAAAGATACGGACTTCTCAAAGGTGAACTTTGATTTTTTAGAGAAAGTAAAGACTGTAATCTTGCTGGGTGAAGCAAGAAAAAAATTAAAGGCCGCCCTGAAAGATATTAAATCTGTTATGACGGCAGACAGTCTGGAAGAGGCTCTTAGGCTCTCAAAAGGATTGGCGGCGCGGGGTGATTGTGTTCTATTGTCTCCGATGTGCGCCAGTTTTGATATGTTTGAAGATTACAAAGATAGGGGTAGGCTGTTTAAAGAAATTGTAAAAAAGATTAATAGTTAGCTATGATGACCTTAAGGCAAAATCGGATTTCAATATTTATAATTTGCGTGATACTTATTTCTTTAGGCCTGGTTATGGTTTATAACTCAACAGCCCTAATGGCCTATGAGTATTATGGCAGCAGCGCTTACTTTTTTCAGCGCCACCTTGTCTTTATCTTGGTCGGTCTGGTTATAAGCTTTTTCATTATGCTTTTGGATATTGAGACATTGAAGCGGTTTTCAAAGCCCTGCGTTATATGTTCTATTTGCCTGCTCATCCTGGTGCTGATTCCATCTTTAGGCCGAAGAGTAAGCGGCGCTCAGAGGTGGTTTCATCTTGTATTTTTTAACTTTCAGCCGTCAGAGTTTGTAAAAGTGGCGATTATTTTGTATCTGGCGGATTTTATGTCGCGCAAGCGGGAGAAAATAAAAAGTTTAACTTATGGTTTTTTGCCGCCCATGCTTGTGGTTCTACTTTGCTTCGGTCTGATACTGTTACAGCCTGATTTAGGTACAGCCGTGCTTATCTTTGCAGTGGCTATATTTATGCTCTTTGCCGGAGGCGCCAGAATAAAATACATTTTTTCTTTAGTTCTTTTGGCCGTTCCGGCATTTACTTACCTGATTATAAATAAGCCATACCGTGTAAGAAGAATTATTTCTTTTATTAACCCCTGGAAGCACAAGGCGGATGCCGGTTATCAGTTGGTTCAATCTCTAATAGCCCTGGGGTCAGGAGGGCTCTTCGGAGTTGGATTGGGCGGCGGCCAGCAGAAACTGTATTATCTGCCGGCAGCCCACACAGACTTTATTTTTTCTATTATAGGCGAAGAACTGGGTTTTTTGGGGGCGGGGGCGGTAATACTTCTCTTCGCGATGTTTATTTTTTTCGCGGCCTTAATAGCGTTTCAGGTTAGAAGCTCTTTTTCTAAACTTCTGATATTGGGGGTTGTTTCCCTTATAAGCCTTCAGGCGATAGTTCACATTGGCACCAGTACCGGTTTTTTGCCGACCAAAGGGCTGCCTCTTCCATTTTTAAGCTATGGCGGCTCTTCTCTGGTTTTTAATATGGCGGCTGTCGCTCTTCTACTCAATGTATCCAGAGAGAAGGAGCGAATATGAAAATATTGATGGCGGCGGGCGCGACGGGAGGGCATATAACCAATGCTATCAATCTGTCAGTTTATCTGAAAAACAACTATGAAGATGTTGATATTGAGTTTGTTATCAGCGCCAACATAAACTTCTCGCGGCTTCTCAATGAGAAGGGTTTTAAGGCCCATACGATTCCGGCCGGGCCGCTGCCCTTAAGAGTAAGTTTTGGATATATAACATTCCTCGTAAAATTTTTACAAAGTTTTATTAAATCTGTTATAATAATAAACAAATTTAACCCCGATATAATAACGGCCTTTGGCAGTTATTCTACGGTGCCTGTGGTGTTGGCAAATTGTATCAGGTTCAATAAGGCGCGGGTTATACTTCACGAACAAAATGTTATACCTGGTAAGGCGAATGCCCTGCTTTTGAGGGCGGCCGATAAGGCGGCTGTTTCTTTTTGCCGGAGCGAAAAGTACTTTGGCGCTAAAACCGTTTTTACCGGATACCCCCTAAAAGAAGAGTTGAGGAAGGTCTCGAGGAAAGAGGCGCTGGATTTTTTCGGGCTAAGAGCGGACAGAGTTACTATTCTCGTTATGGGAGGCAGTCAGGGAGCGGACTTTATTAACCGGCTGATAATTAACGCTATCAACGCTTTTAAGCCGGCCATAATAAACAAGATGCAGATAATACATTTAGCCGGGGAGCGGGGCTATGAGTTTGTTCGCCGCCGATATGATAATATTGAGTTTAGGCAGGTAAAGATTTTTAGTTTTCTTGACAAAATGGAATATGCCCTTTCTGCCTGTGATTTAGCTGTGGCTAGGGCGGGAGGAGCGTCTTTAGCAGAGTTAACAGCGATGGGGAAGCCGTCAATATTAATACCTTATCCTTACGCGGGGGGGCATCAGGGGGAAAATGCCCGCTATATAGAAGAGAATAAAGCGGCTATTGTATTCAATCAGGAAGGCCTGGATGAAGATAAATTCAGAAGCGCGCTTCTGGAGCTTATCCTCGATAAGCGTAAATTACAAGCTATGAGTCAAAATAGCAAAAGGTTAGGCAGTTTTGACGCTAATGAGAAGTTAACTAAAGTCATTTTTGAGGTTCTGAAAAAAAGCAATGGGAATACTGGTAGATAAAAAGAAGATACACTTTGTGGGCATAGGCGGCATAGGTATGAGCGGCCTGGCCCAACTGCTTATTCAGGGAGGTTATGAGGTAAGCGGTTCTGATTTAAAAAGTTCCCGCTTAATCGACAAATTGGCGGCAATGGGCGCCGATATCCACATAGGGCACAGAGTGGGCAACCTAAAAGACGTGGACTTAGCAGTTTGTTCTTCCTGCATCGGTCATGATAATGAGGAGCTTAAAGCCGTTAGAGACAGAAATATTATCCTCATTCAGAGAGGCGAACTGCTGGCTGAACTTTTGAATGAAAAGACCGGCATCGCGGTAGCGGGGACGCATGGCAAGACGACTACCTCCTCTTTAATCTCTCACATCCTTTTTGTCTCGGGCATAGAGCTCAGTGTTGCTGTGGGCGCTGAAGTGCACTCTTTGGGGGGCAACGCGCTTTTCAGCAAAGGCAGGTACTTTGTGGCCGAAGCCGATGAAAGCGATGGCTCTTTTTTACATTTGAGGCCGGTTTATTCCGTGATAACCAATATTGAGCGGGAGCACCTGGACTTCTATGGAGGCCTGGAAGAGATTATGGAGGCTTATCGGAAGTTCGCGGCAAATACAAAAAAAGGCGGCTGTCTGTTTATCTGCGGTGATGAAAAAAATCTTATGGAGGTTTTATCGGAATACAAGGGAGAGGCTGCCGCCTATGGATTTAATGAAAGTTGTGATGTTAGAGCCTGCAATGTTAAATACATGGGATGCCAAACTGAATTTGACTGTTTTTTTAAAGACGGCTCTATGGGGCGTTTTTTGTTAAACATCCCCGGCAGACATAATGTACTTAATGCCCTAGCCGCCATAGCTGTCGCGTTGAAAATCGGAGTAGATAAAGAAGATGTTAAAAAGGCGCTTGCCTCATATAGTGGAGCCAGTAGAAGATTTGAGATAAAGGGGAGGGTAAATGAGATAACGGTGATTGAAGATTACGCCCATCATCCAACAGAGATACGCGTGACATTAAAAGCGGCCTCCGGTTTAAATCCAAAAAGAATAATTGCCGTCTTTCAACCGCATAAATATTCAAGGACAATGCACTTGAAGGATTTATTTTCCGACTCTTTGTCGGATGCCGATTATGTTGTCCTGACCGACATTTATCCTGCCAGCGAAAAACCCATCAAAGGTATAACCTCCCGTCTTATTTATGAAGGTTTAATAGAAAAGAAGCACCATGAAGTCTCCCTTATTTCGTTAGATCAGATAGTAAATCATATAATAAAGATAGTCAGGCCTGAAGACGTTGTTTTAATTATGGGGGCGGGGGATGTCGGAAAAGTTTCCAGTGAGTTGGTCGAAAGACTTAAAAAGCAGAATTTTAGTTGATGAAGACGCCTCAAAGTACACGACCTTCGGGATTGGCGGGCGAGTTCCGCTATGGATTGAACTGTTTGACCTGGAGGAGTCTGTCCGCGTTATTGAGGGGCTGAGGCAGGAAAGGTCGAAATTTTTTGTTATCGGAAGAGGCAGTAATTTGCTGATTTCCGATGAAAAAATTGATAAAGTATTCCTTAGTTTGCAATCAGATTATTTTAAAAAGGCCGCGATTGAGGGTGATGAACTGAGGGCGAGGGCGGGACTTACACTGGACGCCCTCATAAGTAAGGCCTCTAAGCATTCTCTGGGCGGCCTTGAATTTCTGGCGGGAATTCCTGGAAGTCTCGGCGGGGCACTCTATATGAATGCCGGCGTTAGAGATAAATGTATAGGCGATTTGGTCAAAGAGGTGAAGGTGGTAACCTGTCAGGGGGCAGTGAAGGTCTTGAGGCAGGATGAGTTGAGCTTTAGCTATAGAGACGGAGGACTAAAGGAGTGTGTAATAGTTGAAGCTGTTCTCAGGCTCAATAAAACTAAAAAAGAGGATATATTAGCCGCAAGAAGGCGTTTTTTAGAAGACAGGAAGAAGAGGCAGCCTTTGGATTGTGCCAGCGCGGGGTGCATTTTTAAGAATCCACCCGGTGAGGGAAATGAGAGCGGCCGCTTAATAGAAAAGGCCGGCCTTAAAGGGTTTGGCATAGGTGATGCCCGGATATCAAGCAAGCATGCTAACTTTATCGTTAACGGAGGCCGGGCTACCTTTAATGATGTCTGCCGGCTAATTAGTTATGTTCAGGATAAGATAAATAGGCTTTACGGCGTAAAACTTGAAACAGAAATAGAAATTGTACAGGCCGATGAGAGAAAAGAAAAGTTTTAAAAGGATAGGTGTTTTAATGGGCGGCTCTTCCTCTGAAAGGGAGGTTTCGCTGGTTTCAGGCAGAGGTGTTTGTGAAGCCCTTAAGCGAAGAGGGTATGATGTTATGCCTCTGGATATTAAAGATGAAAATGATGCCCCGCGCCTGCTTAACGCGGCGGGTGTTGAGGTTGTTTTTATCGCGCTTCACGGGGGCTTTGGAGAGGACGGAACAGTTCAGAAAATTCTGGAAGATATGAAGATGCCCTATACGGGTTCTGGCTGGCAGGCCTCTGCTCTGGCAATGGATAAGATAAAATCAAAAAAGGTAATGGAAGAAAAAGGTATTCCCACGCCGCCTTACAGGACCTTTAAAAATAATGAATATCCTTCTTCTCTTTGCGGATTGAGCCTGCCTCTTATTGTTAAACCGTCCAGGCAGGGTTCAAGTATCGGGGTTTCAATGGTGGCAGAGAGTGACGGGCTAAAGGATGGATTGAAAAAGGCTTATGCCTTTGATTTTGAGGTTGTAGTGGAAGAGTATATAGATGGCAGGGAGATTCATATCGGTATTCTTGATGATAAGCCGCTTCCGGTTGTCGAGGTGGTTCCCAAGAGTAAATTTTATGATTATCAGGCAAAGTATGAAGACGGCTCTACCGAATATCTGGTGCCTGCCGCTATTGACAAAGATGTTTATCTCCGGGCTCAGGCGCTCGCGATAAGGACTCACAATGCCCTGGGATGCTGTTTTTTTTCCAGGGTGGATATGCGTCTTTCGGCTGACAACCGGCTCTTTACGCTGGAGGTGAATACAATCCCCGGCCTTACGGCTCAGAGTCTTCTGCCTAAGGCCGCGAAGTCAGCCGGGATAACCTTTGAAGATTTATGTGAAAAGATACTAAATTCCGCACGGGCAACCACAAGGGTCGCCCCTACATTATTGGGTATTTAAAGAAGGAGACGGGTTAGAGATGAAGGCGGATTTGTCCAAAAAAAATAAAAAGCGCAAAAAAAGCAAGAAGGACATTGAGAAGGTAAAAGATAATCCATTTATAAAGGCCTTTATGAAACTGGGTGTTTTTTTGGTAGTCGCGGGGCTTATCTTTTATAGCCTAAAGTTATTTTTTGACTGCCTGTCAAGCTGGCCGTACTTTGACGTAACCACTATAAAAATTACAGGTGAGTCCCTGGATACCCGTGAAGCCCCCCAATACTGTGATATTGATTTGCCGGTTAACATTATTAAACTAAACCCGGCGCGGATAGCCCGGCATATTAAGGAAATTCATCCTGATTTAAAAAGCGTGGAGGTAAGAAAAGAGCTTCCTTCTACTTTAATAGTTGCCATAAAGAGGCGTCAGCCGGTGGCAGAGGTGGAGGCTGGAGGCGTTTTTTACAGAGTAGATGGGGAGGCTTTTGTGTTGGGCTGTTCAGAGGATATGCCTCTTGGCGGCCTTGTTGTGATTAAGGGGGTAAGAAGCTCCAGAATATCTAAAGCTAAACTGGAGGTATGCGGTTCTCAAAGACTGCGGGACGCGCTCGGCCTCTTGGCACTGTTAATTGAAACGGGTTTGTTGGATAAGTATAACATTACAGAAATAGACGTCAGCAGTCATCGCAACTACATCTTTTTTATTGACGCGACGGTAGAGATTAAACTGGGCAGGGACTCTTTCAGGCGGAAGCTGGATAATTTAAGCAGGCACCTATCCAGCGATAAGCTTGAGGGAATTAAATATATTGATTTAAGATTTGAAGATATAGTAGTGGGGCATTATTAATATGTTTAAAAGAAAAAAAACGGTGACGGCGGTTGATTTATCAGATTCAAAGGCCTGCGGGGTTATTGCTGAAGTTAAAAACGGACAAATAGAAGTACTTGCCAGCCATCTTATTGAAGGCGGCGGGTTAAAAAAAGGCCTGGTGGTGGATATTGGGGCAACGGCCGGTATCCTGAAAGATCTCTTAAAGGAGTTGAAAAAAGGGGCCGGGGACAGTTCGGATTCAATATATATTAACGTCAGCGGGAGCCACCTCGACACCGGTAATTGCCATGGGGCGGTTATGATATCAAATAACAGGGGAGTTGTTTTAAAAAAAGATGTCCGGAGCGTAATTTCTTCCGCTCACGTTCACGGGATTGCTTTGGACAGGATGCCTTTACATACCCTGGTTCGTGATTACATTATAGATGAGCACAAGGGTATTATCAACCCTCTTAAGATGCATGCCAGAAAAATTGAAGTTGACCTGTTGGTTGTAACAGGAATTTCGAACTACATAAAAAATTTAAAAAGAAGCGTTAATCAAGCCGGTTATCAAATAAAGGAAATGGTAACCTCCGGCCTGCCGCCATTTTATTCTGTCCTGGAAGAGGAGGAGAGGAAAACAGGAGTTGTTTTGATAGATATTGGAGCCGGCCTGACGGAGATAGCTTTTTTCCACGAAGAAAAACTGAAAAAACTTGCTGTGATTCCTAAGGGCGGAGACGATATTACCGAAAGCATTTCAAAGAGGCTGAAGGTTTCCGCATCATACGCGGAGGAGATAAAAAAAAGATATGGCTGTGCCCTGGTTGGCAGTGAAGAGGCGGTGGAAGAGGTAGTCTTGAAGGACTCCAACGGAAACGTTAAAGTTATCAATAAGAATGAAATAAATGAAGCTGTTAAGCGCAGCCTGGATAAGATATTGAGCAGAGTTGAAGCCAAGTTGGAAGAGATGGACTGTCTTCAGAGCGCTCCCTGCGGAATTGTTTTGACGGGCGGGACGGCCTTGTTGGATTCAATGATAGAAGTGGCGCAGAAAACCTTTGTTTTACCTGTCCGGCTGGGGTCACCGCGCGGTTTCCAGATAAGCAAGGCCCTGAACTCTCCCATTTGGTCCAATTGCCTCGGCCTGGCAAAATACGCCCTCATAAAAGAAACCGCTTCTCCTCAAACAGCCGCCAGGCTGAAACCACTTGCCTTTATTAAAGAAAAAACCGCGGATTTATTCAGTGACTACTTTTAAGTTTAGGGGACGTTGTTTAAAGTTTTAAAATTTAATAGAAAGGGAGTTTAATATGATAATTTCAGGTAAAGTGAAGGATTTGTTCGAGAAAGAGCCTTTAATTACTTTTGGCACAGCAGACAAGCAGGGAAATCCAAATGTCGTTCCTGTATTTTGGAAAAAGATTGTTGGTGATGAAACAATTATATTGGTGGATAATTATATGAAGATGAGCAAAGAAAACCTCCTGGAAAACAGCAACGTTTGCATCTCTTTCTGGAATTCGGAAACGGGAGAGGCATATAAGATTAAAGGAGAAGCCGCTTACTATACAAAAGGGGAAATTTACGAAGAAGGCAAAAAATTCATACAAACAAAAAAACCCGAAACGATTCCCAAAGGTGTAGTAGAGATTAAATTAAAAGAAATCTACACCATAAAACCGGGCGTTGATGCCGGCAAAAAATTAGACTAACAACTCAAATAATATGACCATAGGCAATAAGCTTGAAGATAGTACATTTGCGATGTATTATATGTACACGCTATTAAATACCCAAAAAATACGTATTCTGCATGTTAAATGTTAGGTAAAATAAATAATAAAATCAAACAAAATGCCAAAAACATATACCCGCCGAAATACAAATCGAATTCCCCAACATAATTATTCAACGCCGGCGCAATATTTCATAACGATTTGCACAGAAAATCGGCAACAATTATTCGGCACAATTAAAAATGATCAAATGATATTAAATGCCGTGGGAAATATGATTGATTTATGGTGGCAAAAAATATTTGAAAAATATGGCCATGCATTAATTGATGAATATGCAATAATGCCCAATCATATCCATGGAATAATAAATATTGTAGGGGCGGGGTCATCCCGCCCGGATAATAATAAAATAATCGGGCGGGATGACCCCGCCCCTACAATAGGCAATATTATTGCGTATTTCAAATATCAAACAACAAAACAAATAAACGAATCGCAAAATACACCAGGCAAAAAAATATGGCAGCGCAATTATCATGACCATATTATACGAAATGACAGATCATTGGACGCGATTCGTGAATATATCGCCAATAACCCGGTTAATTGGGAACAGGATATTGATAATTTAATAAACCTATAACTATTTCATCCAGCGAACATTTTCACCGCGCGAAAACGCCGCTGATGCCAACGTTAGCTATAAATAAAAGGGGAAATAATGAAAATACTAATTATCTTCAACCGTCAACCTTATGATAACACGGATGTCACATGGAATGGATTGCGTCTTGCGGGAAAATTGCTGGAGACGGAACAAGAAGTAAGAATATTCTTGATGAATGATTCTGTTGATATGGCACGTGAAGTGTGTAATCCACCAGAAGGATATGATCAAGATTTATCGCAAATATTAAAAGATTTAATTGCCAAGGGCGTATCAGTCAAAGTGTGTGGAACATGTATGGCGCGGTGTGGAATTTACAAAAATCAGCCTTATTTTGAAGGTGCTCAGAAAGCTACAATGTCAGAATTAGCCGAATGGGTAGTCGAT
>JAGLLT010000057.1 GCA_023140385.1 Candidatus Omnitrophota bacterium | reverse complement strand
AAAATACTATTGATAGAATTAAAGAAAATAGGCCTTCGAAACTGGAGTTATTGTACCTGCCGTACCATAAAAATGTTAATAAATTTTCGCTTGGTTTTAGTGAAATCATAGGGGATATTCTATATATAAAGGCCATTAACTATTTTGGTGAGCATTATTTAAGTGACAGGAGCTATCCTTATCTTTATCAGCTTTTAGACGCCGCGACAGATTTAAGCCCGCACTTCAAAGAAGTTTATGAGTTTGGCGCGATAATACTAACCTTTGAAGTTGACGATCCCGATTTGAGCAGCCGGCTTCTTAGGAAGGCAATTAAAAGCAATCCCAACTATTGGCGCTTTCCTTTTTATTTAAGTTTTAATAACTTTTTTTATTTAAAAAATTTTGGGGAAGCGGCTCATTATATGAAAGAAGCGGCAAGTTTACCCGGGAGCCCGGCCTATCTGACGGGATTGACGGCACGTCTTTACTCTAAAGCGGGTGAGCCTGAGACAGCGCTTACTTTTCTTTATCAAATTTATGAGGACTCAAATGATGAGAGAGTCAGTGAAAAGATTAAACTCAGGATAAAGGAAGTGATGGCGGAGCTAAACCCCTGAAAACAAGTTGTGAGATATATGAATGTAATTGAAATCAAAAATTTAACTAAAGATTTTAGGTCGGACTTATTCGCGAAAAAGCGCCGGGCGTTAAATAATATCTCATTGGAGATTAAAGAAGGCGAGATATTCGGGTATCTGGGCCCTAATGGCGCCGGCAAAACAACAACCTTAAAGATAATAGTAGGGCTGCTTTTTCCTACCTCCGGCTGTGTCAGGCTGTTAGGCAAAACCTCTTACTCCTCGAAATCCAGGCAAGGGATGGGTTTTCTTCCGGAAAACCCTTATTTTTATGAGTACCTGACCGCCGGTGAGTACCTAAAATTTTGTGGGCAGTTATTTGGTTTAAAAAAAAATCGGCTTAAAGAAAAGATAGATGAGGTACTTAAGCTGGTGCATCTTGAACGGGAAAAAGAAACTCATTGCAGGAAGCTTTCGAAAGGTATGATTCAGAGACTGGGTGTGGCTCAGTCTTTGCTTAATGACCCCGATGTTTTAATATATGATGAGCCTTTATCCGGCCTTGATCCCATTGGAAGAAAGTCTGTCAGGGAGATAATCCTTAATCTAAAAAAGAGGGGTAAAGCGGTTTTTTTAAGTTCTCATATTATCTCTGATCTGGAGATGCTTTGCGACAGGGTGGCTATTATTGTCGCCGGTGAAATCAAAAGTGTGGGAGCGCTGCCCGGCATGATAGAGGCTAAGCATAAATATACGGAAGTTGTTTCGGAAAATTTATCTGAGGCTACCATCTTGAGAATAAAAGAATTAGCCAATACGGCGGTTGAACTATTTAACACAAAAGTGTCAATCAAGGTTTCAGATGAGAAGGAAGTGGGAAGGATTATAGATATAGTAAGAGAACAAAGAGCCAGAGTTATTTCGGTTAGTCCCGCAAGATACAGCCTGGAAGATATGCTTGTGGAACAAATAAAGATAAAAGGTTAGTGATGAAAATCGCGGTAATTTCAAAA
>JAGLLT010000056.1 GCA_023140385.1 Candidatus Omnitrophota bacterium | reverse complement strand
TTAGTTTATTATTTTGAAAATCCTCATTTTTAATATCCAGGGTGGAGGCCAAAAAAGAGCCGGTATCCACGCGCGAGGAGGGGCCGAAGAATATGCCGTTAGGGTTAACTAAAAAGATCTTTCCGTTAGATTGAATGCTGCCGAAGATCTCTGAGGGGTTTATGCCGACAACTCTGTTTAAGGCAGATGAAGAAGAAGAGGGCTGGATGAAGCGTACTGTTTCCGGCTGGGCGATGTTAAAAGTTTCATAATTGATAATTGCCTTATCCGAGGTGGTAATATTTACAGTATTATCATCCGGGCGGGAGAATTCGGCGCTTCCTGAAACTACCTCTTCACCTTCAGGAAGAGCAAGCGCGTAGCCGGCGTTCAATATCAATCCTGTCAGTATCAGTAAGGCGGATATCCTTCTTATAATAAGGTTGACCATTTTTACAGCACCGTTTATTATAAAAATTTCATGTTTGCTTTAATATAAAGGATTGAATTTGAGCCGGTTGAGGGTTTTTCGCTTCCTATGGGCTGTCCCCAATCAACTTGTACATTGAGATCCCCGGGAAAATAAAGCCTTATACCTGCTCCCACGCCTGTAATCTCATTATTTTTGTCTTCACCCGCTAAAGGGTTTTTTAAGAATACCTTCCCATGGTCTATAAATCCCGCCAGTTGGATAAATTCCTTCCACTCTTTTTTCATAAAAGGAACTTTCTTATTAGAGAGAAACGGCACAGGTGTTCTCGCCTCTACACTCAAATTATAGCCGTAATCACCTAAGTGCTGCGCTTGAGGAAATCCCCGGACGCTGCTCGGGCCGCCAATCATAAACTGTTCTGAGGTACATAGTACATCAGAAGAGCATTGCCCGGAGGTTCTTAATATTAAATAAGAGGATAGAGGCAGTTTTTGGACACGATTAAAATCAAGATTAACTTTTATAAATTCTCCTCCCGCGCCCAAACGGCTTGCCTTGGCGTCATCATGCTCTAATCCGCCTAAAAAACCGGGTATTCCCAAAGATGTTGTAGTTTGAACATAGGTTCTTCCTTTAAATTTATCAATATGGTTAAAGCTCGCTCCTAATTTTAAGATACGCAGCCTATCATCGCTTGAGGCCTCTCCTGATATGTAATCCGCAGTCTGTTTATAGTCAAAACTGCCCAATAAGTCAAAATCGGTGGTTCTTGAACGAACTAAAGGATGAGTTAAACTAAGAGAATAAATTTCTGACTTACCACCCATATCAAATTGCCTAAATTCTCTACCTATATCATATTCTACAAATGTGTAAGAAAAACCCGCCCTTGTACCATAAGAATTTATGGAAAGTGAATAAGCAGGATTAACATATTTTATAGTTCTGGCCGGACTTCCCATTACACCGCCAAAAGAAAGTTTGTCTCCATCAAAAATTAAATTGCCGTATTCAATATTCGTGCTTGATCTTTGTTTGGAAACATATCTTGAGCCACAGTTATTATATCCCAGAGAGGCATGAAAGGGAAGGCTGTCTTCTACATCAACAATAATATCGCTGGCCCCCTCTGTCTTACTTTTAACAAAGGTAACCTTTGCATCTATATCAGGGTAGTCATTTAGAATAAATATGGTCTTTAGAAGCCGGCCGTAGTTAAGCGTTTTTTTTCTTAGAGGCAAAAAGAATTTTTTTATAAAATCCGTTTTGTAGTATTTGTTATTTCTAATCAGTATCTTAGCCAATTGACCCTCTATAATTTCGATATGCACGACCCCATCCATTACCTCCTGAGGAGGCAGATAGGCTTTGGCTAAAAAGTAACCTTGTTTATGATACTCATCAGTTACAACCTTACAGGCCTCCTGTAACTGCTTTAAAGACAACTCTTTGTTAAGGTAGATAGAGGTTAAATTTTTTATGTAGGTAGACTTAAAAACTTTATTTCCATTAAATCTAAACTCTTTGACCAAAATTTCTTCTTCTCCGGGCACCCCTATCTCTTGCTTTGGGGCTTCTAATTCTACGGAATAATCATCCTTTTCAACCTCAAGTTCCTTCTCTTTCTTCTCCATACCCTTCTCTACTACTCCTGCTTTTGTAGAATCAGGAGCTTGGGGTTGGCAAAAGGCTATATCACTAGAAATAAAGGAGGAAAAAAAGGATATAAGTATTGCTGTTAAATAAATCTTGAAAGGTGTCTTCATTTTTTCATTGCTCTCTTTGTCTTCGCGTTAATGCTGATAGCATCATTCAATACAATTACCAAGTGAGTGCTCACTCTATTGAGAGTCTTTTATATTATAGTATTAAAAGAATATATTACACCATAAACTAAAATTTTTCAAGATAACTTTTCCTATCCTACCGTCAAGAGCTATGGGGATTTTTCAGTATACCTGTTCGCGGCAGAAAAGCGTCTATGCGCTTTACGCTATTCAGGTACTTAATAGCTAATGCATTTTTGGCAAAAAGATGGTATAATAAAAAAATGTTTTCATTATAACTAAAAGGAGAAAGTTGAAAATGAACAGGTTAAAACGCTGTGGAGTTGTTGTTGGTTTGTTTACTGTTTTTTGTATTGTTTTTACCGCTTTTGTTTCAGCGGAAAAGGCTGATAGCTCCCCGTATAAAAATCCGGAACTGCCTATTGAGGAAAGGATTGAGGATTTACTCGGCAGGATGACGATAGAAGAGAAGATTGCTCAGGTATCCGGCAAAGACCGTATGGATACAAGAGAAAATAAACGTCTTGGAATTCCGGCCTTAAAGATGACGGATGGGCCTCATGGTGTCGGTTGGGGTGAATCAACGTGTTTTCCGACAGGTGTAACAATGGGTGCCAGCTGGAATCCGTCATTAATTGAGGTAGTGGGCAGGGTGCTGGGCCGTGAGGCCAGAGCCAAAGGGCGCAATGTACTTCTCGGCCCTTGTATTAATATTCATCGGACACCGCTTGGAGGAAGAAACTTTGAGAGCTTTGGAGAAGATCCTTATCTAATAGGCAGGTTGGCGGCGGCTTACGTTAAGGGTGTCCAGAGCCAGAAAATCGGCACCTCCACAAAGCACCTTGCCTGCAACAATCAGGAAAGAGACAGGTTTACAATTAGCGTGGAGATAGACGAAAGGGCATTGAGAGAGATATATCTGCCGGGTTTTAAAGCCGCTGTGTGTGAAGCGGGAGGCTTGACCGTTATGGGGGCCTATAATTTGGTAAACGGCTCATATTGCTGTGCCAACCGGCATCTACTTCTGGATATACTTAAAAAGGAGTGGGGATTTCAGGGGCTTGTGGTTTCTGACTGGGGGGCTGTTCACTCTACGAATAAATCAGCTAAGGGAGGTTTGGATTTGGAAATGCCCGGCCCGGGAGAATACTTTGGCGATGAACTGCTGAAGGCCGTCAAAAACGGAAAAGTAAGCGAAGAAATTTTAGATGACAAGGTTCGCCGGACTTTAAGGGTTATGTTTTTGTTAGATTTATTTGACGGCGTTGACCCCAAATATAGAGGTGCCTGTGATACCAGGGAACACAGAATCTTAGCCCGCAGGCTGGCTGAGGAAGGAACAGTTCTTCTAAGGAATGAAGGTGGAGTATTGCCTCTTAATAAACAGAGTATTAAATCTATAGCTGTTATCGGCTCCAACGCGGCTGAGGCGCAGATGGGAGGGGGAGGCAGTTCAACGGTAAGGTCGAGGCATTCTGTAAGCCCCCTTAAAGGGTTAGAGCGGATGTGTGAGGGAAAGGTTGCTATAAAGTACGCTAAGGGCTGTATGATGCCCGGAGAGATGACAATCCTTCCATCAACTTTTCTCATTCCACCTGATGGTTCGAAACAAACAAAAGGTTTAAAAGGGGAATATTTTAATAATCTAACCCTGAGCGGCGAGCCGGTATTAACGAGAATTGATGAAAAAGTTGACTTTGATTGGGGTGACGGCTCGCCCGCGCCCGCTGTTAACAACGATAATTTTTCAGTTAGATGGACAGGAAAAATTATTCCTGATGTCTCAGGTAAATATGAGTTGGCTATGTTGACTGATGACGGCTGCCGCCTTTACTTAAATGATAAACTTTTAATTGATAGTTGGTGGGATCATGCTCTGGAGACCCACAGGGGGACGGTGTTTTTAGAAGCCGGCCGGCCTTATAACGCGCGTATTGAATATTACGAAAAAGGCGGCGGGGCTACAGCAAAGTTAGGCTTTGTTGCTCCGGGAGATGATATGCTCCGGGAAGCGGTTGAGATAGCCGCTAAATCAGACGCGGCCGTCATTTTTGCGGGCCTCTCCTGGAAAGTTGAAGGCGAAGGAGTTGATAAGGCAAATATCGCTCTTCCTGCCGGCCAGAATGAGCTCATTAAAGCGGTAA
>JAGLLT010000055.1 GCA_023140385.1 Candidatus Omnitrophota bacterium | reverse complement strand
AAATTACTGAGGTGAGGATTTTTCCGAGAGAAAGCAGGGATAAGAAACTAAAGGCGTATGCTACAGTAACATTTGATGATTCTTTTGTGGTGAGGGATATAAAGGTTATTCAGGGCAACAAAGGCTATTTTGTCGCTATGCCTTCGCGCAAGATGAAGGAAAGCTGTAATAAGTGCGGCCACAGAAATGCCATAAGAAGTAAATATTGCAATCAATGCGGAGCCAGTCTTCCCGTTCAGGAGGTAATGCCCGCGGCTAAAGAAGAGAGGCAGAGCGAACATAAAGATATTGCCCATCCTATTAATTCGGAATTTAGAGATTACATTCAAAAGATGGTGCTTAAGAAGTATGAAGAACTGCCGGAGTCTCAGGCCGAGTCTCGGGTGGAGTCTCAGGGCGAGTCTCAGACAATCGCGCCGGCTGAAGCGGGAACGGATGAAACTCAGGTTTCAGAGGAAGGAAAAACAGAGGGCTTTGAGGCTGGAATTTAGCCTGTAAAGATCTTTGCCCGGTGGTGAAATGGCATCACACCGCCCTTTGGAGGCGAGGTTCGAGGTTCGAATCCTCGCCGGGCAGCCACAGAACCACATGGGGTTCTGTGCGCGGCACCGTACCACGCCACCGAATTATTAGGGAATTATGAAGAAAAAAACGGACGTTAAGGGAGGGGATATGAAGGATTTTGCCTGTGTTATTTTAGCGGCGGGTGAAGGCACCCGGATGAACTCCCAGACTCCCAAGGTTCTGCATACCGTTTATAAAAAACCTCTTATAGGCTATATATTAAAGGCGCTGGAAGAGTTAAAGATAAAAAAGGTAATCACCGTCTGCGGCTATAAGTCAAAGCAGGTGGCCGGGTATCTTGGGAAAAAGAGCCTGATAGTTGAGCAAAAAAGGCGCCTGGGAACCGCTGATGCCTTAAGGCAGGCGGAAAAGAAACTTGCCGGTTTTAAAGGGCATATTCTGACCCTTTGCGCTGATATCCCCTTAATAAGAAGCCAGACATTGAACAGGCTTATCGCTTTACATAGAGGTTCAAAGGCAAGTTGTACCGTTTTGACCTCTGTCTTAAAAAACCCCACGGGTTATGGGCGGATTTTACGGGATGATAACAATAAAGTAGTTAAAATTATAGAAGAAAAGGACGCATCTTTATACGAGAAGGTTATTGAAGAGATTAATAGCGGCGTATATTGTTTTAAAGCAAAGGATTTATTCGCCTCCCTTAAAGAAATAAAGGCGGATAATGCTAAAAAGGAGTATTATCTAACCGATATAATTGAAATATTTGCTAAAAAGGAATTAAGCATCAGCTCCTTTGAGACCGAAGATACGGAGGAGATTTTAGGGATAAATTCGAGATTTGATCTGGTTGAAGCTCATAAGATTATCAGAAAGAGAATATTAGCCCGCGTAATCGAGGGCGGTGTAACCATAGTAGACCCGGAGACAACCCACATAGATAATAACGTTGAAATCGGACAGGATACTGTAATTGAGCCTTTTGTAAGGATTGAAGAGGATGTAAAAATAGGCAAAAAATGCCGGCTGGGGCCGTTTTTGAGGATAAGGCCTCATACGGTGATTGCTGATGAAGTAAAGCTGGGAAATTTTGTCGAGGTTGTCAGGTCAACGGTGGACTCCGGCACAAAAATTAACCACCACACTTACATAGGAGACAGCCGGATAGGCAAAAAGGTTAATGTTGGGGCGGGTACAATTACAGCTAATTACAACGGCAGAGAAAAAAATACAACTATAATAAAGGACAATGCCTTTATCGGTTCGGGCAGTATTTTAGTAGCTCCGGTAAAGATAGGTAAAAATGCTGTAACCGGAGCCAATTGTACGGTGGTTAAAGGTGAAGTAAAGGATGATACGGTAGTTGTCGGTGTGCCGGCGAAGGTTTTAAGAAAAAAAAAGAAGCAAAAACAGGTTTCAAAATCCGTTAAGCCGAGGAGCAGGAAATGAATGGAGAAATAGCGGTTTTTTGCGGCAATGCTAATCCGAAATTAGCAGAAGACATCTGTCAAAATTTGAGAATACCCCTTGGGCAGTCAATCGTTTCCAGATTTAGCGACGGAGAAATAAAAGTCAAGATTGAGGAAAATGTCAGAGGCAAGGATGTATTTGTAATTCAATCAACCTGCCCGCCTTCCAATGACAACCTGATGGAGCTGTTAATTCTTATAGATGCCTTAAAGCGCGCTTCCGCCAGGCGCATAACAGCCGTTACCCCGCATTATGGATATGCCCGCCAGGACAGAAAGGATCAGCCGCGTGTTCCGATAACGGCTAAATTAGTAGCTGACCTGATTGCTACCGCCGGGGCCAATAGACTATTGACGATGGATCTGCACGCTGAGCAGATTCAGGGATTTTTTAACATACCCGTGGACAATTTATACGCGGTTAATATTTTTGTAAAGTACTTTTCCAAAATGAAGATTACTGATCTTTGTGTTGTTTCACCTGATGTTGGCGGTATCAAAATGGCCAGGGCCTACGCGAAGAGGTTGGGGGCGGAACTGGCTATTGTTGATAAACGCAGGGTGAGTGACAAAGAAGCTGAGGTTATGCACATAATAGGAAAGGTGCGGGATAAAAACATAGTTATTGTAGATGACGTGGTTTCAACTGCCGGAACATTGACTGAAGGTATAATTGCCCTTAAAGAAAGAGGAGCAAGAGATGTTTATGCCGCTATTACGCATCCGGTGTTAGCTGAACCCGCTATAGAGAGGATTAACGGCTCCAAACTGAAAGAGCTTCTGGTAACCGACACAATTGCGATTGACAAAGACAAGAAATGTGATAGAATAAATGTTCTTTCTGTGGCGCCGCTTTTCGCGGAAGCCATTACGCGGATACACAGAGAGGAGTCTGTCAGCGCGTTGTTTGTTTAAAAAGGTTATTAAGAAATGGTATATAAAATTACAGGGGTTAAAGGATGAAAGAAATTAGGATAGACGCTCAAGTGAGGGAGACTGCCGGCAAGGAAGCATCCAAGCGGCTTAGGAAGGAAGGGCTGGTTCCCGTTATAGTATATGACAAAGGTAAAAAATCTCTGGCTCTGACGATTTCAGAGAGAGATTTAATTCATGCCCTCCATACCTCGGCCGGGGGAAACGTCATTATCGGCCTCAATATTAAAAAAGGCGCCAAGGCGGAGAATAAGACGGTAATCATTAAAGACCTTCAGCGTCATCCAATTAAAAACAGTATAATTCATATTGATTTTATTGAGATTTCCTTGGATCAGAGCATTACCGTTAAGGTACCGCTTCATCCTATGGGTGAAGCCATTGGAGTAAAGCAGGATGGAGGCGTCCTGGATCATATTCTGTGGGAGGTTGAGATAGAGTGCCTGCCGGGGAATATTCCTGAAAGAATAGATGTGGTCATTGATGAACTTGGAATAGGCGATATGATTCATATAAAGGACTTAAAGGTTAAAGATGGTGTTAAAATATTAAACAATCCTGAAGACACCGTTCTGGCAATAGAACATCCTAAGAAAGAGGAGGAGGAAGCGGCGCCTGAGGAAGAGGAGGTCGAGGCCGGACAGGAACCCGAGGTTATCGGAGAGAAGGAAAGAGAAGAGAAGCAAAAAGATAAGACTCAGGGGAAAGAGGGCGAAGGGCAGGAGAAAAAGCAGGGATAATCTTTTTGACTTTTTGTTGGCGGGTTGGCAGGCGTATTTTTATGAAAGTTCTTATTGGTTTGGGTAATCCAGGCGCGAAATATAAACAAACAAGGCATAACGCGGGGTTTTCAGTTATAGACGCGATTTCCGCGGATAAGAGAATTCCGGTAAAAAATATAAGCTATAGTTCTTTAACAGGCAAAGGCAGGATATCGCGGC
This sequence comes from Candidatus Omnitrophota bacterium, assembly GCA_023140385.1. Taxonomy (GTDB): domain Bacteria; phylum Omnitrophota; class Gorgyraeia; order JAGLLT01; family JAGLLT01; genus JAGLLT01. The sequence continues at coordinate 840 of JAGLLT010000055.1, read as the reverse complement.
GGGAGGTTTTTCTTGTTAAGCCCGAGACCTTTATGAATTTGAGCGGCAGAGTTGTAAAGGCGCTTGTCTGTAAAAAGGGCCTGGAATTAAATGATATATTGATTATATGTGATGACGTTAATCTTCCTCTGGGCAATATTCGCCTACGGAGCGGTGGCAGTGAGGGTGGGCATAACGGCTTGAAGTCTATCAGTCAGTCGCTAAAAACCCGGGACTATCCGCGCCTGAGGGTTGGCGTGGGTAAAGATTTAGAAGGGGGGCGTGAGCGGTTGTCTTCTTACGTATTGAAGCCGCTCAATAAAGTTTCACGCGGGGTATTAGCGGAAGCGGTTGAAGAGGCCAAAGAGGCTTGTTATCTGTGGCTTGATAAAGGTATAGCGGCTTCTATGAATAAGTTTAACAGTAAAGTCAAAGTTGATTAGTTATTTTAGGCAGTTAAAAAAAGGAGGTTGATTTTAGTGATTTACGAAGCCTTATTTATAATAAAACCCGGCCTGCCCAAAGAGGAGCAGAATAAGGTTGTTGAGTTTATTGAAGGAGAAATAATTAAGCAGGGCGGCGAGATAAAAAGTAAGGAAGAGCCAAAGAAAAAGAGTCTTCTTTATGAAATTCAAAAAAATAAGGAAGGGATTTATTACCTTATTTATTTTGAAGCGCCCGCCAAAGCTATGAAACCTTTAAATTACGCGTATAAACTAAACAACGCTATATTAAGAATTTTAATAATAAAAGAACGAAAAATTAAACAGTAGTTTATTCGCCTCCGCCAAAAATACTCCGTGGTTTGCCACGGGGATGAATGGAGGCGAATCCGCCGAAGCTTTCCGGCCGTCGTAGCCG
>JAGLLT010000054.1 GCA_023140385.1 Candidatus Omnitrophota bacterium | reverse complement strand
AGGTTGAAGGGCGGTTTTGTGTACTCGGATGCTATAATATGGGACTGATGTTATAAAAAAATTGATCTTATTTAATAAGTGCGTTTTTGGCAAAAAGATGTTATAATATTAAAAAATTCATTATAATCAAAGGAGGAAACTGAAAATGAACAGGTTAAAACGCTGTGGAGTTGTTATTGGTTTGGTTACTGTTTTTTGCATTGTCTTTACGGCTTTTACCGCCTTTGCTTTGACGGAAAAGCCCGACAGTCCCGTTTATAAAAACCCGGAACTGCCTATTGAGGAGAGGATTGAGGACTTACTCGGCAGAATGAGTCTTGTAGAAAAAGTAGATGAGATTTGCGGCAAGGATTTTATGGATGGCAAAACAAACAGACGTCTTGGAATTCCCGCCTTATTAATGACGGATGGCCCCCATGGTATACGGGATATGTATGGCAAAGCTACATGTTTTCCCACGCTTGTTACATTAGGTTGTACCTGGGATGAAGATTTGACAAGAAAGGTGGGCGTTGTTCTGGGCAAAGAAACGCGGGCTAAGGGAAGAAATTTAATTTTAGGCCCCTGCATTAATATACACAGAACTCCCCTTGGAGGAAGAAATTTTGAGAGCTTTGGAGAAGATCCGCACTTAATAGGAAAAATAGCGGCCGCGTATGTGAAAGGAGTCCAAAGTGAAAAAATAGGTACATCCACCAAGCACTTTGCCGCCAACAACCAGGAGTGGGAAAGAATGAACATAAGTGTTGAAATAGATGAAAGGGCTTTAAGAGAAATATATCTGCCCGGCTTTAAGGCAGCTGTGCAGGAAGCTGACACATACACTATTATGGCCGCGTATAATAAGATAAATGGTTCATACTGCTGTGAAAACTCGCATCTGTTAATAGACATACTTAAAAATGAATGGGGATTTCAGGGGTTTGTTGTTTCTGACTGGTGGGCGATACACAATGGAATAAAGGCGGCAAATGAAGGATGTGATATGGAGATGCCCGGGCCGGGGCACTATTTTATGAAAAATAAAATTCTTAAAGCGATTAAAAATAATCAGGTAAAAGAGTCAGTTATAGATGATAAAGTAAGAAGGATTTTGCGTGTAAAATACAAGCTGGGACTATTTGACGGTGAAGGTAAACGGCTTAAAGGAGCGGCTAATGCCAAAGAACATCAGGATTTAGCAAGAGAAGTTGCCGAGGGTGGTATAATTTTATTAAAGAATGAAAACAATGTTTTGCCGTTAGATTCCGGGAAAATTAAAACAATAGCCGTTATCGGCCCCAACAGCTTACGAGCGCGCGTTGGCGGCGGAGGAAGTTCACGGGTAGATCCGCCATATTCTGTAAGTCCTATGAAAGGACTAAAAAACAAATGTGGCAGAGAAATAACAGTGCATTACTCAAAGGGATGCAATATGCCCGGCAAGTTTACCGAAATTCCGTCCACTGCTTTTCAATCTGCGGATGATTCAAAAATGAATGGTTTAAAAGGTGAGTACTTTAATAATATAAGTTTTAAGGGAGAACCTGTGTTTACACGGATGGATAAAAAGATTGGTTTTGATTGGGGAGAAAACTCTCCGGGAAATAGTTTGGGAAAAGACAACTTCTCTGTGCGATGGACGGGAAAGCTTATACCGCCAAAAAGCGGGAATTATGAATTGTGCCTGCTGAGCGACGACGGAAGCCGTTTATATGTTGATGACAAGCTTATTGTTAACAATTGGGGGGACCATGGTTCTGAGATGAAGAAGGGTAAAATAAAACTTACTGCCGGGCAAGAATACGACGTGCGCCTTGAATACTACGAAAGTGGCGGCGGGTCGGTAATGAAGTTTGGCTGGGTAGTTCCCGGTGATGATATGAAAAAGGCGGCCGTTAAAATCGCAAAAAAGGCGGATGCCGCGATTTTGTTTGTCGGATTAAGCTACGCATTAGAAGGGGAAGGCGTTGATAGAAAAAATATGAAACTTCCCAAGGAACAGAATGAGCTCATTAAAGCGGTAA
>JAGLLT010000053.1 GCA_023140385.1 Candidatus Omnitrophota bacterium | reverse complement strand
AAAAACTAATACAGGAATTAAACTATGAACAGCTTTTATTTTTTTCATTCGAGAAACCTCAAATCAATAAAATCTTCCGCTTTAAATGATTTTTTTATGTATTCTAATTCCATGCAAACATCTATCGCTTCCTGAATTTTTTGTGGATCAATATCAGTAGTATTAACTAATCTTGTAGTCAAAGATTTTAATATTGGCGAGGGTCTAATTCCGAGTTTAGAAGCCGTGCCTATAGCTTTGACAGGAAATATCTTTTTCCCGGTAATCCGCAATTCTTTAGCGACAATTTCTGCTGCTTCTTCGGGATGCTCATTGATAAATCGCGTTGCCCGCCCAGTAACCTTTACCAATTTTTCAACTATATCAGGATGCTCTTTCAAGAGTTCTTCTCTTACAACCAAAACACTGCCATGCATATCGGGCCAGAGGTCTTTCGCAGTTAAAAACACTTTAAACCCTAATCCCTCTGCCATACTCGGAAACTCTTCACAGATAAAAGCCGCGTCCAATTGCCCCATTTTAAGCGCAAGGAGAAGTTTTGGCGGATTCATTCTTCGGATTTTTTTTAGTATTTTGGCTTCGTCAAGATTATATTTCTTTATCATCTTATGCAAAAGCGCATCCACAGGACTACCCTCACGGGTGCATCCAATACGAATTTCAGGTTTCTTTAGGTCATCAATGGTTTTGATTTTGTCGCGGTTAACAACAAAACCATAGCCATATTTGTGAATTCCGCAAACAACCTTTATGGGCACTTTGGCATTGGCTTTAACATTTATGGCTGGGACTAAACAGATATAGGCAGCATCAATATCACCTCTTGAGAGGGCAGCAGCCAAAGCCATACCGGTTATATAATTTTCATAACTGGTAACAGCCAAGCCCTCTTCTTTATACCACCCTTTTTGATTTGCTATGTGCGCGCAGGCGGAATGGGTAGTAAATTCCACAGCTATCCGAATAGGCTTTTCCGCTGTCTCTTGTTTTTTGCCGCAGCCTGCTGTTCCAAAAAGCATAATACCTGAAATTACTAACAAGATGAGTTTTTTCACTTCTTTAATCCTCTTTCCCTTTATCTTTTACCCCTTTTCCTTTATCCTTTATTACTTACATCCCTTCAGGACAGTATCTTTTTAGGTTCGAAAGATATACTGCTCCTGCACAGGTAACGCCGTAAAATACAGTTGGTTTACTTTTTACTATAAATTGTTTATATGTATTATTTACAAAAGTTGAACCTGTCGCGAATATTAAATCACACCATTCTATATTTTTCTCCGTATTTTCAGGCGATCCTATTGTTACTCCATTGATTTTTTTCCCAATATTATCTTTATCTATGTCGGTTACACGAAGCTCAAACTCTTTACTCAACGCTTCCACAAAGCGGGGCTGAAAACCTGCCTGAAATATCTTTGGATTTCCAAAGTTGTCTCTTATAAATCCAACTATTCTTTTCCGGCAGTTGACAGGGCCCCCGTCTTTACAGTGACTTGTCTTATCAACCAAACCAAGACAGTTTAAGGCCGCGTTAATAGTTGAAATGAAAACTGCCCGCCTAAAATTATTTTTTAGTTCCATATTTACTATTTCATAAAGAGAGCCTTCATAATCGCCAAACATATCCGTAAAAGCCACTCCATAAGCGCCGTTAAAATCAGCCTGCATCAATCTTTCCCGCCCTTTTTGAATAGGATAGTCATCATGCTCAGGATTCCCTATTGCTTCTTCAGCCGATAGCACTTTTGTTTTTATTCGCACAATTCCATCTTTTATATCGCGGGCGCGAATAATTTTATTTATCTGTTCTTTAAGTTCTTTCACGCGATTAAATAATCCTCCACAGCTCTGCCATCTTCAAGAGCATCAAGAATTTTGTCAACTGCCTCTTCGGTTACTTCACCATACCAATAATTATCCGGATAAATTATCATAACCGGCCCTTTTTCGCACATTTTGAGGCACCCGGTACTGGACACCATCGCGTCTATGCCTCTATCAACTATCTCTTCTTCAATATACTGAAGAAGGGCCGGAGCCCCTTTTTTATTGCATACACCTTGAGGTTCACCCGTAAGCCTGAACGAATTACATACAAAAATGTGGTACTTGGGTTTTTTCATTACTACACTCCTTTAAAATTTTAAAACATTCCGCGTTGTCCTCTCCCAATAAACCTACCGCGTCCGCTCTACACCTGGCACAATGATACATCTGAGTAAGATGCTCTCCCGCCTTCTTCCTGATCTTTTGAACAAGTTCAGGGGAAGGTTCTTTAACATCCTCAAAAACAGTTCCTTTGTTCTGGTAATATCCGATACAATTGTGGATATCTACTCTCAACTCTGACATTTTTCCGGCAACGGCTTCAATGTGACAATCGTTTATGCCGGGAATTATTATAGTATTAACCTTTACATTAATGCCTTTTTCCTTAAGAGACCTGACCGCTTTAAGCTGCTTATCCAGCAATATCTCAAATCCTTCATTGGGGCTGTACACTCTTTTTCCAAATCGCACCCAAGCGTAAATCCTGGCGCCTATTTCGGCATCGAGGGCGTTTATGGTAATAGTTACATGGCTTACATTAAGCTCCGCAAGTCCTTCTATATAAGGGACAATGTTAAGCCCGTTTGTAGCCAGACACAAAATTATCTCCGGGTACTTTTCTCTAACCAACTCCAGAGTTTCCATCGTTTCTTGCGCATTGGCAAAAGGGTCTCCCGGGCCGGCAATTCCCGCAACTGAAATATTGGGGACTTTTTCCATTACATATTCCAGGTAACAAAGAGCTTGCTGCGGCGACAGCAGGGCACTGGTAACTCCCGGCCGGCTTTCGTTAACACAGTCATACTTCCTGTTGCAGTAATTGCACTGAATGTTACATCTCGGTGCCACCGGCAGGTGAACCCTTCCAAAAGTGTGCCGTATCTTATCGTTAAAACATGGATGATTTGATATATCTATAGTCATTTTAATTACCTTCACTCCGTTAGAGATTTATCTCTACAGAGGTATCACATGTATGAATATCCGACAGGTGATGCCCCTTGTTCCTTTTCAATAATTGCATTTACTATTCTGTCAAACAACTGCTGCGTGCCTTCATATCCCAGGTGCAAAATTCTTTGGGCACCTATCCTGTCATGTATCGGAAAACCAATTCGGACAAGCGGTACACTCATTTTTCTTGCTATGTAGTAACCCTTGCTGCCGCCAACCATAAAATCAATGTTTAAACCTTTGCATTTTTCTGATATCTCTTCAAAGTCAAGACCCTCACAAACCGTTATTTCTCTTCCATAACGAGAAGCAATCTCATTGAGAACGGGCTCGAAAGTTCCGCTGTGTGCTCCGGTAGCACAAAGGACAGGAATCACCCCTATCTCAAGTAAAAAGGAAGCAATCGATGCCACCATATCTTCATCGCCATAGACAACGGCCTTTTTTTCAAACATATATTTGTGCCCATCTACGTACGAATCTACAAGCCGGCTGCGCCTGAGTCGGTACTTATCCTGCGTTTTTCTACCACTAAGTTTTTCTAAAAGTTCAAAAAACAAATCGGTTAACCTGATGCCAACCGGTAACTCGAGAGAAAACCGCTCTACAGAAAACCGCTCTTTGAGAAATGTCCCCGCCGTTTCTTTCTCCTTGAGGCTATGACCAAACTCAATTATCCCCAACGAACCCCCCAGAGAGGCAATTTCTCTAAGTGAAGTACCACCCCGTTGTATCTTTTGATACTCTGTCCACATTCCGCCGTCTAAGGTCTCTGAATAGTCAGGCAGGATGACACTGTCAAGGCCAAAATCACTCATCACCTCTTTTAGATACCGGATATCCGCGGGTGAAACCAGCCCTGGGAAAATTCCTATTTGTCTAAGCCTGTCCCGTTTCGATGCCAGAGTCGAAACAACCGCTCCTACTGCCGCATGAAAGCCGTCTATATGAGTCCCCGCATAACTCGGCGTTGAAACATAGACAATTTTTGGGACAAAATCAGATGGCTGTTTCAAATGAAATTCACGCAGAATTGCCGGCACGTCATCACCTATGGTTTCACTCAAACAGGTGGTTGCTACACCTATAAGTTTCGGGCCATATTGTTTACAAACATTCTTAAGTCCCGTCAATAAATTATCTCTCCCGCCAAAGATAGCCGTCTCTTCGGAGAAGTTGGAAGCCGCGATGTCAAGCGGTTCTCTAAAATGATTAATGAAATAACGGCGTATATAGGTCGAGCATCCCTGAGAACCATGCAAAAAGGTTAAGGCGCCACTGATGCCCTGAAAAACGAGGCTTGCCCCAAGCGGAGCGCATAACTTACAGGGATTTCTGGTAGCTATATAAGGTTTTTTCTCTGTTTTCATAATTCATCCCGCCTTTTCTCTCTGGGGCGTAAATTGCCACACCGGGCTCATCACTGACGAATAGACCTCACGGGCAAAGTTAAGCATTCCCCCAAAACCAGCCAGCGCTATTTTACGCTGATGATTGTGGTCGCAAAAACCAATACCAAGCTTATAAGCCAGATAGCGTTCTTTGACTCCGCCAATAAAAATATCGGCATCTTTCTCCAGTATAAACCGTGACAGCTCCAGCGGATTGGCATCATCAACAATTATTGTCCCTTCCGGACACATCTGTTTCAGACGTCTGTAATCATCTTTATTGCCTGTTTGCGAACCTACTACAACAACCTTCATTCCCAGATAATCAAGCGC
>JAGLLT010000052.1 GCA_023140385.1 Candidatus Omnitrophota bacterium | reverse complement strand
TTGTTCTATTATTTCGATCATTCACGGAAAACGTGTTTACGTTTAAAGCCGTATCTGTCAGATCGTGAACATGGTATTTTTGCTACACGCGCTCCACACCGTCCCAATAAATTAGGGATGAGTCTTGTGCGGTTGGATAGAATTGAAGATAATATTCTTTATGTCAGAGATCTTGATATATTAGATGGCACACCTTTGCTTGACATCAAACCATACATACAAAGGTTCGATTCAAGGAAAGATGTCAAATCAGGGTGGCAAGACACTGTCTTAAATGATGTTGCATCAGTGCGAGGTTTGAGAGATTTTAAGAAACAGAAAAAGCTAACAAATCATTCCACCTGACCCCGAAGCGTCGGGGCAGGTGAAATCAGTCGTTATAGACAAATAAAATGCAAAAATTAATGTCCAGAAAACAAATCCGATTAAAAAATTATGATTACGCGAATAATGGGTATTATTTTATAACCATCGGTTCGAGAAATAGAGAAATTATATTCGGTAAATACAATAAAAACGTAGGGGAGGGCCTTGCGTCCTCCCGTTATAAAAATTATAAAATGTCAAATAATGGACAATCACAAGGGTTGTCCCTACAAACGGATGCCCGTTATAAAAACAAAATAGAATTATCAAAAATCGGACAAATTTACGGGAGGACGCAAGGCCCTCCCCTACGTACCCCGATAAAACGGATATTTAATTATTTATAACCCGCCAACCCGCCAACCGGTGAACTGGTTATTTCCTTCCCCCCACCATATATTAATTTGCTTGTAAAAATAGTATATATGTAATATTATAATATAGCTTGTTTTTTTGTATTAAGTTTTGTATTTTAATTTTTACGCGGGAGGTAGAAATGAAAAAGATTTTTCTAATTGTGATATTGATTGTTTTAACCTTAAGCGCCATTACTTATTTTTGGTATGTTGAAACATCTAAAAAGAATATAGTGGAAATTTTACCTCAAAAACCTGTTTGTTATGTACATTTAAAAAATGCCGATAAAATAATAAACTATTTTGCATCGTCAAAATTGTGGAAGAATTTAGAGGGCATAGACATCGAACATCTTTTAAAAGAAAGTGATGTGCCTGAGGATGTGATAAAAGAGTACAGAAAATATAAAGATATGAGTGAAAGTTTGTTGGTAGAGCTTCTCCTGGATGATTATTTTGGCAAAGAGATTCTGTTAGCGGTGTATCCGCCAAGGGCAACCATTGAGCAGGCTGACGGTTGGGAGCGGTTGAAATCATCTATTGTCCTGGTGACGCGGATTAAGAGTGGAGCAAAAGTAGTTAATTTATTTACAGGAATTTTTAAAGGCATTGGTGAAGAAATAGTGATAGAAAGCGATAAATTTCTCGAGCACAAAGTTACGACAATTGTAATTACCGACGAAATCAGTCTTTTTTTCGCGGAAATTGAGAATTTGATGATTCTTGCCTTAGATAAAAATACAGTTCAGGAATGTATAAAGGTCGCGAAAGGGGAGAAAAGTTCGCTTGCTCAGGAAGCTATTTACAAAGAGACTATGGATAATTTGCCTTCCGGCGCCGACACTTACACGTATATGGACTACAAAGGTTATGTTGATTTTATATATGATGTTATGGCCTTGGTAAACTTTTGCTCTACAAACGATTTAGATAGCGACAGGCCTGAATTTTCTTCCGCGCTTAAACAACAGATGAGCAAATCAATGCAAGGGTTAAAATCGTATGGTGATGCTTCTACTATTGGAAAAGTTAATGAGGCAAAATCGGTTGTCTTATTTGATAATAATAAGTTAAATATTATACATAAGAGTATTTTTGCTCAAAGGCCTGTCGTAAGCAAGGCTTTAAATTTAGTCCCCAAAAATTGCCTGGCGTTTTTTTGGTTTACATTAAATTTCGAGCAATACTGGCAGGGGCTTAAAGAGCAGATAGGGGAAAATCAGGCATTCACTCAAATAGGAAAAGATATAGAGAAAGATCAGCAAAAAGCGGCCATAGATGAATTAATAAATCAATTTGAAGAGAAGGTGGGCATAGATATAGAAAATCAACTGTTTCCGGCCCTGGGCAGTGATATGGCTATTATAATAAATGACTTTGACGCGGAAGGGTTGGTTCCTTTACCGGAAGTCACGGTTTTATGCGGCATAAAGGATAAAGCCAAAATGGAAGAGTTCATTAAGGCGTTATTAAAAGATTTCAATATTGATTTGAGCACTAAGACGGTCAAGGGCACTAAAATTGAATACGTGGCGCTGCCTTTTGGCGCTAACCTCCAGCCGGGATACGCGTTCTTTAAAGATTATTTAATAATTTCAAATAATTATAAGCTTATTGAAAAAAGCATGGAGATATCCGCGGATAAATCCAAATCTATTTTGGCTAATAAGGATTTGAATAAGATGGGTGTCAATTTTAAGGATGAAAGCAATGGTATATCTTTTATCCAATTTACTGCCGTTTTAAATAAGGTAGATACCTTAGTAGATAAAGGTTACGATATGGCAAAATTTACAAGCAGTGCCGCTTTTGAAGGGAAGGTAAGTCAAGCTGAAGCCGGTATTGAAAAGTTTAAAAAAGATGTGAGAGATATAAGGCGGGAAGCGGCCGATCTTGATAAGAAAGCTGATAGTCTATATAGAAAAATGAAAGATTTAAATAATGATGAAAGCGCGAGCCCTGAGCGGGAAGAGATCGCGGCTTTAGGTAAAAAATTGAAGGCGAAAAATGAAGAATTGAAAAAGATTGAAGAAGAGCTAAAAAAAGCTGAAGTAGAATTTGCCAGACTTAAAGACCAAAAAAAAGCAAATAAAAAACAATTCGAAGTTATAAAGTTGTATATAGATGAAGCCGTTCATCCTATCATTGATGGGATTAAAGAGTTGAAAGCCAGCGCGTCCAAATCAGTTTACAGTGAAAATAAAGCGGTCAGCTACTATTATTCACTTGAACAGTAGATTCCTCTGAACTGAGTTAGGATGGCAAAAGGTGTAGAGTTTGAAGATAAATGTGGAGAGATTGCGTTAAAGCAATGTTTTTCGCGTAAATTACAGGGGGATGCGAAAATGAAAGTAGCGGTTATTTATTATTCCCGGGGCGGGACAACTAAGAGGATGGCTGAGGTAATTGCTGACGAGATAAAAAAAAGCGGCGCGGATGCTGATATTTCTTCCGTGTCCGAAATAGAGGCCAGTCAATTACTGGAATACGATGGTATCATTATTGGTTCTCCCACGTATTACGGAACCATGGCCGCGCAGATAAAAGAATTATTAGACAAAAGTGTAGCTTTTCATGGTGAGTTGGACGGGATAATTGGAGCCGCTTTTTCCTCCGCGGCAAACTTAGCCGGTGGAAACGAAACCACCATCTTGAGTATCTTGCAGGCTATGTTAATTCACGGAATGATTATCCAGGGGGATTTTCAGGGAGACCACTATGGGGCTGTGGCTGTTGGCAAGGTTGATAAAAGATGCGAAGATAATTGCCGGCGCGGCGCGCAAAGATTTGTTAAGCTTCTTAAAAAAGTGAAATCTCATTAAAGCAGTAACTAAAATAGCTCTTGTTCCTTATTGTAATCCTACCATGACCCTACTAACTCCAAATTTTAATTGACAGGATGTGCTTTTTTGTGATAGGCTAACGGGGGTAAATTCTGACTTAATAAGAAGGATATTATGCTTAAAAATAAGAAGATAGGCTTTATTGGCGCCGGGAATATGGCGACTGCTATCATTGGAGGGCTTATTGGCTCGGGGGCGGTTAGGGCCGGGGATGTTTATATAAGCGAGAAGGATAAGAGGAAAAGGTTGAAGAAGGCGGGACTTTTAAAAGTTGGGCAGGTCCAGGACAATAAAGAGCTTCTTGAGCGGTGTGATATTGTGGTTTTGTCGGTTAAGCCGCAGGATATTGATGCCGTTTTAGCTGAAATCAAAGAGTTGCCCGGCTACGGGAAGCTGATTATATCGATAGCGGCCGGAATTACGACAAAACATATAAAAAAATACCTTCTGAAAACCTCTGTAGTAAGAGCAATGCCTAATATTGGCTGTCTAAAAGAGAAAAGTGTGACCGCCGTATGTTTTGGAGGAGGAGTAGATATAAAAGCAAAGAAGGCGGTAAGAGCTATATTTTGTGCTGTTGGTAAAGTCGAGGAGGTCAGCGAGAAGCAGATGGACGCGGTAACGGCGTTGTCCGGCAGTGGGCCGGCTTATATAGCTTATATATGCAAGGCTCTGGCGGCCGCCGCTTTAGAGGAAGGCCTGAGTAAAAAAAAGGCGCGGCGGCTTATTTTTGAGACGGTTTTATCAACTGTTTTTCTTCTATCTGAAAAGAATATGGACTTTGATAAGCTCATAAAAATGGTTGCCTCAAAAGGCGGAACGACAGAGGCCGCTCTAAAGGTTTATGAAAGCTCTAAGTTAGATAAGATTTTAAAAGAGGGAATAAAGGCGGCTGTAAAGCGCTCAAAGAAGCTGTCAAAGTAAGAATGGAAAAAAAACCTAACTACAAAGATACCTTGAATCTGCCCCAGACTCAACTGCCTATGAGAGCCAATTTACCTCAAAGGGAGCCTGAGATTTTGAAGCGTTGGCAAGAAATGGATATTTACAAAGCCATCCTGACGTCATCCGGCGACAGGCCCAGATATGTTCTCCATGACGGCCCTCCTTATGCCAATGGGCATATTCATATGGGACATGTGCTAAATAAGGTTCTGAAGGATATTATCTTGAAATACAAAACAATGCGCGGTTATAGCTGTCCCTATATACCGGGTTGGGACTGCCACGGGCTTCCGGTTGAGCATCAGCTTTTTAAAGAGCTGGGTATGACAAAGGATGAAATATCCCGCGGAGTGTTTAGAAAGAAGGCCAGAAAATACGCCTTAAAACACGTCAACATTCAAAAAAAAGAATTTGAAAGACTGGGTATATTTGCCGACTGGGATAATCCATATCTGACACTAAACAATAACTACGAAGCGCAAATTATCAAGTCCTTTTCAGAGCTGGTGAAAAAGGATTTTATTTACAAGGGCAGAAAGCCGGTTAACTGGTGTTATCACTGTGAAACAGCTTTGGCGGAGGCCGAAGTTGAATACGATGAACGCACGAGCCCGTCTATATTTGTTAAGTTTAAACTTGCCCCCGAAGATAAAAAACAACTGGCTGAAAAAGCCGGACTTTCGGGCATTGAGGCGGTCGGAAGCAAAGAGATTTATTTTATTGTCTGGACGACGACTCCCTGGACATTGCTGGCCAACATTGGTATAGCCTTAAGTCCCGCTTTAAAGTATAGTCTTGTGATGGTTAATAATGAGCTCTGGATTTTGGCCGACGCTCTTCTTCCGGCTTTATCCAAGAAATTAAAGATGGAAGACTATCAAAAGGTAAAAGAGGTTAATAGCGGCAGTGCCTTCGCGGGCCTGAGATGTGAACACCCCCTTTTTAGCCGCCAGTCAGTTATTTTACCGGCAGAGTATGTTTCGGGTGAAGAAGGAACCGGCTGTGTTCATTTGGCTCCCGGCCACGGCCAGGATGACTATGAGACGTGGCTTAAGCATAAAAGGGATTATAAAGATTTAGAGTTTATTATGCCGGTTGACGGCAGGGGAGTTTTTGACGGCAGTGTGGGTGAATTTTCCGGTATGAATGTAACAGCCGGAAATGAGGCAATAATCAGAAGACTGAAAGAGGTAGGAAGGCTGTTGTTAAAAGAAGATATAGTTCACTCCTACCCGCACTGTTGGAGATGCAAAAAGCCGATTATCTTTAGGGCCACAGAACAGTGGTTTATGAAGATTGACCATCAGGGCCTCAGAGAAAAGGCAGTTAATGAAATTTCTAATAAGGTAGAATGGCTGCCCCCGGGCAGTAAGGCAAGAATTTTGTCAATGGTTGAAAACAGGCCCGATTGGTGCCTTTCGCGGCAGAGGTACTGGGGTGTGCCTATCCCCGTATTTTACTGCCGGGACTGCCGCAGGCCTTTACTTGACCCGCAGGCTATAGATTATCTGGTTGAAATAGTTAGGGCGGAGAGTTTGGGAGTTTGGTTTGAGAAGGAGGCGGAGGAGCTTCTGCCGGCCGGTACAAAATGCCCCGGATGTTCTCACAGCAACTTCGTAAAGGAGTATGATATTCTGGACGTCTGGTTTGATTCCGGCGTCAGCCATCAGGCTGTTTTAAGGCAAAGAGAAGGCCTTAGCTATCCGGCCGACCTCTATTTAGAAGGCAGTGACCAGCACAGAGGATGGTTTCAAACATCTTTATTGACAGCTATGGCTATTGAAGGCGGGACGCCTTATAAAAAAGTTTTAACTCACGGATTTATCGTTGACGGCGAAGGCAAAAAAATGTCCAAATCTCTGGGCAATGCTATGTCGCCTGACGATTTGATAAAAAAGCTGGGGGTGGATATTTTAAGGCTTTGGGCGGCTTCAAGCGATTATAATAACGATGTGAATCTTTCGGAAGAAATACTGGCCAGGGTGACCGACGCTTACCGCAAAATAAGAAACACGATAAGATTTACCCTGGGCAATATTTACGATTTTGAAGTTGATAGAGATAAGGTAGAGTATGATGAATTATTTGAAATAGACAAGTGGGCGCTTGATACCGCTAAAAGGCTTTATGATGAATGCCTGGAATTTTACGAATCATTTCAGTTTCATAAGGCCGCCCAGAGAATTTATAACTTTTGCACTGTGGATATGTCCTCATTTTACCTTGACGTACTTAAAGATAGATTGTATACCTGGGGCAAAAAATCAGCAGGCAGGCGTTCCGCGCAGACGGTTTTATGGAGCATATCAGCATTACTCGTCAAACTTATCGCTCCCATACTCAGCTTTAGCGCGGAGGAAATTTGGTCGTACCTGCCGGGCGAGACGAAAGAAGAGAGCGTCTTTTTAAGCAGAATTGACGCCGGCGGGGTTGAGGCGAGATGGAGAAACGAAGAAATAAGGGGTAGGTGGCGGGAGCTGCTTAATGTCCGTGAGCTGGTTTTGAAATCTCTGGAACTCAAGCGCGGTGATAAAGTTATCGGTAACGCCCTGGAAGCTGAAGTTATTCTCTATGCCGCTAGCCGGGAGAGGTTTGAGTTTCTTAACTCTTTCATAAAAGAGTTGGCCGATATCTTTATTGTTTCAAAAGTTTACATTAAAAAGGTTGATAAATTGCCGCAAGACGGTGTATCTTCTCCGGAGGTGGCAGGCGCGGCGGTTTTAGTGGAAAAATCAAGCGCTTCCAGGTGTCCGCGCTGCTGGCGCTACGTTGATAGTGTGGGACAGGACGAAACTCATAAAGAGCTGTGCCTCAGATGTGCCGGAGCCGTAAGGGAACTTAAAGAGAGGGAGATCGAAAAAGGGGAATTATAATGCCAAAGACAGAGAGAATGAAAAAAGAAAAGCTAATCGTTTTTAGGAAACTATTAGATAGGCAGAGGGGTGAGATTTCAAGCCAGATTCAGCATCTGGGTGATGAAGCTTTGAATAAGACACTTAGAGAATCATCCGGCAACCTTTCAAGCCACACCCTTCATATGGCTGATTTGGCTACCGACAACTATGACAGGGATTTTTCACTTAGCCTGGTAGGCAATGAGCAAAAAGTTCTTAATAGAATTGACGAGGCCTTAAAACGCATAGAAGATAAAACGTACGGATACTGTATTAAATGCGGCAAGAAGCTTCCTGAAAAAAGATTAAAGGCTGTGCCTTACGCGGAGCTGTGTATAAAACATCAGGAAGAAGAAGAAAGCGTTAATAAATAGTATGCTTTTTTTATTGACTGTCATAGCAATAATAGTCTTTGATCA
The DNA here is from genome assembly GCA_023140385.1 of Candidatus Omnitrophota bacterium. Classification (GTDB taxonomy): domain Bacteria; phylum Omnitrophota; class Gorgyraeia; order JAGLLT01; family JAGLLT01; genus JAGLLT01. The sequence goes on along the minus strand of JAGLLT010000052.1, from coordinate 16,762 downwards.
GGCGGCAAAATACTTTTTCACTCTGCGGTTAACAGGCGGCAGTTTTATCAACTGCGGCGTTTTTGACATAAGGATAGTGCATAATACAGGGACAGCCTTTGGCTTGTTTGCCGGCAACAATACTTTCTTTGTTATTTTGAGCCTGCTGGCTATAGCGGCCATAAGCGTCCTTATGGTTCAATCAGCTAAAAAAAATCTTTTATTCAAAATCTGTTTTGCTCTTATTCTCTCCGGGGCCGCGAGCAATCTGATTGATCGCGTAAGGGTGGGGTACGTGGTTGATTACATTGATTTCAGATTTTGGCCCGTTTTCAATATTGCCGACAGTGCCATAACGGTTGGGACGGCGGTTCTTATAATATCTATACTCGGAAGCGAAAAAGGTAAGGGGATGCTAAGCGGATGCACCCGGTAATCTTTAGGATAGGCCCTCTGACCATTTATTCCTACGGCGTGATGCTCTCTTTAGCTTTCTTGACAGCCGTCTCTCTAATGGCCGCGCGTTCTAAAAAAGCCGGGCTTAATCCTGACATAATTTTAGATCTGTCTGTATGCCTGTTGATTTCCGGTATTATCGGCGGACGTTTACTGCACGTTGGATTAAATCTTGGCTATTACACAGCCTACCCCCGGGAAATAATTATGCTTCATCACGGAGGCCTGGCCTATCAGGGCGGAGTGGTGCTGGCAGGTTTATGCGGCTTTTGGTATCTAAAAAAGAAAAAGATAAGTTTTCTTAAGACGGCTGACTTTGTTGTGCCTTATGTGGCTCTGGGCCAGTTTCTCGGACGCATAGGGTGTTTTTTAAACGGCTGTTGTTACGGCAGAGAGACAGATTGCGCCCTGGGCGTACTGTTTCCCGGCAGGGAGGCTTACGTTCATCCTACGCAGTTGTACTATTCGGCCAGCTGGCTGGCTGTATTTGTTGTACTTAATATTCTATCGTCGAGAAAAAGGTTTAGGGGAAAAATATTCGCGCTTTACTTTTTATTTTATGGGTTTATAAGGTTCTTTATAGATTTCTTAAGGGGCGACTTGCCAGGAGTTCTCTTCGGCTTAACGGCTACTCAGCTGATTAACCTTTCTTTCGTTTTACTGGCAGGAGTTTTATATTTGTATCAGGCGACATATGGAAAAAAAGAAATTTAAGATTACTTCAGAAAGTGCCGGCGGGCGCATTGATCAGTATCTGGTTGAAGTACTGGATAAAAGATGTTCGCGTTCTGCTATCCAAAAGTTAATTAACGAAAAGTTAATTCTTCTTGACAGCAATCCCGTTAAATCCCGGCATATTCTTAAAGAGGGCGAAAGTATTGCAATTTCTTTTATGCCTGAAGAAGACAGTCTTCCGCGGGCAGAAAAGATTGAACTGGATGTGGTTTATGAAGACGGCTGTCTGGCCGTGATTAATAAATCTGCCGGTATAATTGTTCATCCTTCTTCTATTTCAATGAAACACACTCTAATTAACGCTCTTTTATATCGCTTTCCGCGGTTGTCAAGCGTGGCCGGTGACTTAAAGCCCGGCATAGTCCACCGGCTGGACAAGGATACCTCCGGCCTTATGGTGATAGCCAAGGACAATGATACCCACAATGAGTTAGTCAGGCAATTTAAGGAGCGGGAGGTTAAGCGGGGGTATATGGTTTTGGTTTTCGGTGAGGTGCAGTTGGATGGCGGCCTGATAAACGCGCCCATCGGAAGGTCTTCCCGTGTAAGGCAAAAGATGATGGTGGACTATAATTCAAAAAGAGACGCGGTAACCATTTACAAAGTTATAAAGAGATTTAAAGGAGCTACTCTCCTGGAGCTTGACCTTAGGACCGGAAGGACACATCAGATACGAGTCCACCTTAAGCATATAGGCTATCCGATATTAGGCGATAGAAAGTACGGCGTAATAAAGGGCGCGCCGCGGCAGATGCTTCATTCAACAAAGCTGGGTTTTACGCACCCCGCAACAAAAAAGTACGTTGAGTTTGAGGTTGAACTACCCACCGACATGCAGAATTACCTTAGCAAGGCTTAACCCCAATATATTGTGCTATCAAAAAAATAATACTACCGCCCATTGATTAATTGAGCTTTTTGTGCTATACATTATATAGTAATATAAGTATTATTCTATACCCCGCATTTATGTCTTCGTGAAACGTTAAAAGAAGGGTTTAATTCTAAGGAGTGGAATTAAAATGTTTGAAGATTTAAAAGCAATTTTTAATAAAAAAAATACCCAAGTTCCCCAGCCTCACATACCTGAAAAATTCTATTCGTCACCAGAAAAATCTAAGGCCAAAACGGTAATTATTTCTATTGTTAACCAAAAGGGAGGATGCGGGAAAACAACTACTTCCATAAATCTCTCTTCGTGTTTAGCGAAAAAAGGGTTTAAAGTTCTTATGATAGATTTAGATGCTCAGGCGCATGCCTCATTTGGCATTGGAATAAATGTAGATAATTTAATTTATTCAGTCTATGATATTTTAGTGAGTAATTTAGAATCCGAACGTGTAATTATACCAACATACATAAAGAATCTGGATATTATCCCCGCCGTCTCATTACTTACCGGCGCGCAGCTCAAGATAGCTGATTTATCTGAGCGGGAGGGGCTTTTAAGAACTGCTATTTATAGAACGTTGAAAACACAAATTAAAAGTTATGACTACATTATAATAGATTGCTCTCCTTCGCTAAACCTTTTAACTATAAACGGATTGGTGGCAGCCCAATCTGTACTTGTTCCTATTCAGACGCATTATTTTTCATTAGAAGGCATGAAAGAACTCTTTTCAACCATAGAACTTGTACGAGAGCGGCTAAATTCCCAATTGGAGATTTTAGGTATATTGCCCACCTTGTTTGATTCAAGAGCAAAGATGAATAAAGATATACTTCAGCAGATAAAAGACTATTTTAAAGACAAGGTTTTTAGTACTGTTATCCGAAGGACTATAAAATTGGCTGAGGCATCCTTAAATAAAAAATCTATATTTGAATACGCTCCTAAATCACATGGCGCGGAGGATTATCTCGCGCTAACCGAAGATGTAATTTTATTAACCCGGCCTGACTCAATTAATGCCCAATGAATAAAAACAAAGCCCAGCATAACAAGAATATCGTGAAAGAGATATTTGGAAGGCCTCACACGGCTAAGGGCAAGGTTTCCGCTCTTTTTACTAATTTTAAACGTCCTCCCAAAACCATACTGTCCTTAAAGGCTAAAAAATCGCAGTCCTTAACGGCTTTGCCGCCGGCAATAGATATAAATTCTCAAAGTATTAAATTCCTGCAATTGGCCGAGAATCCAAAAGGTGAATTGGAAATTGTAGCAATAGATGAAGAGAAATACTCTATAGCTTTAGAAGTTAATCATTTGACCTATCAAAAAGATGCGCTTCAAAAGATAGTTAAACGCAATAATATTACTCAGGATTGCGTAATAGGGCTTTCTGTTAATGATATCCGGATTTACAACGTAACTTTCCCTTCTATGCCTGAGTCAGAACTTAACACCGCGTTACAATACAAACTTGCTCAAATTAGACCCTTTGATTTGAATATGGAGGAAATAAATTTCAAATTTTTAAAGTTGGACACCGATGAGCAAAAAACAGCGGTATCACCGGGAATCAGATTGTTGTGCGCCTGCGCGCCTTATAAAATAATTGCCCAAAAATCTCAATTATTTAACGCTGTAGGCCTGAAATTGTTTTCTTTAGAGATTAGTCAGCTTAGTCTAATTAACTTGAGTAGATTCTTTAGACGGCCGGCTGAAACGGAGGAGGTAGCTTTATGGCTTGATTTAGGTGTCGATGAAAGTTCGCTGATTATTGAAAAAAATGGAAAGGCGCTTTTCTTAAGACAGCTTAACTTTAATTTTGAACATTTAGCCAATACAGTTTCTAAATCCTTGAATATAAGCATAGAGAACGCGAAAGAAGCGCTCAAACAGCATGGCCTTATTTATTGGTCAGTAGATAAAAAACCCTCACCTTTTTTAGAAAACAAATCCTCAGAAAAGACGCAGAGTGAATCTGCTAAAATTTATTACGCCATAGTTTCACATTTAGAAAATCTGGTAGTGGATATTGAGCACTCATTCAAATATTTTTCTTATCAGGTTAGCCAGTCTCAGGTTATTAAGTTTGACCGTCTGATCTTATCAGGGAAAGGAGCCACCCTTAAAAATTTAAACAGCTTTTTAGGTTTAAAATTGGGCGTGCCCGTAGAAGTAGTCAATCCTTTTGATTTATTTGGTATTTCCGAAACTCTCACTCAAAAGAATAAAGCTCTCATTCAACATGACTCTAATTTTACAGTATGCGCGGCTTTAGCCGTAAGCTCAAAAACGGACAAATCACAATGTCTCAACTTTATATCTGCCGAATCAAAAAAGTCCAGTAAGATTTTCAGGGAGATTTTTAGGAAAAAAAGAGCAGTTGCAGTGACAGTCGCGATTAGCTGTCTTTTTATGATTCTTGTCGGTTTTCAGGTAGCGAAGTTGGCTCTTTCAAAATCAAAGATGAATTTTTTAAGGATGGAAACGGAAAAGGCAAAGATAACACTTAACGACCGCAATCTCGAACAGTTAGATTTAGCTAAAATAGAATCTGAAATTTTGGATAAGAAGATTCTATTGAAGGAAGAGTTAAAGTTTCTTGAGGATGGGGCGCGAAGGCCGGAAGAAATTTCTAATATTCTTTTTATTACTTCTTTATTATTGCCGGAGGATGTTTGGGTCACAAAGTTAAAGTATGAAGAGGGAAAGTTGAACATCATAGGTTCTACGCAGGATATAAATGTGGTGATGCAGCTGGTAGACGCCCTAAAAGCAAAAGATGAATTTTCCGGAGCTAGTTTTATCAGTAGTGAGAAGGAATCCAAGAGTGAAATTTATACTTTTGAAGTAGTTGCCGAGATAAGAAGATGATAGATAAAGTTTTAATTTCTTTTAAAAAGTTAAAATACAGGGAAAAGATATTAGTCGTTGCCTTTATCGCTTTTATTGGATTTAACGTTTATTCACAAACAATTTATAAGCCTTTATCCCGCGGGATAAAACGTTATAAAGGCCAGTCAGAAAGATTTCGTAGTCGCCTAAAGGGCCTTAAAGCTAAAATTCCCAGTTTGGATAAGCAAAAGGGAAAGACAGCGATGTTAGATGAAGAATGCGAAAATCTCCTTAGTCAGATAGGCCGGATAAGAAGTGCGCTTCCGGCTACGGGAAATATTGCTCAACTTTTGGCAGAGTTTAGCCGGCAGGCAAAAGAAAAAGTTAAGTTACTTTCTCTACGCAAGAAAATAGAAATAAATGATAATTATTCCCGGATTTTTATTGAAGTTGAATTTAACGCAGTTTATAAAGAGGTAATAAATTATATTAAAAGGCTGGAGAGTATCTCGCCCTTTCTAAAAATTGAGGAAATAGAACTTTCAAACTCTTCTTCGGGCAATAAGGAAGTTTCCGGCCGAATGATATTTTCCAGCCTTTTAACAAATTTTTCTTCTGTGGAGCAGCTTATAGCAAAAGATGTTTTAGAGATAACTTCTGATACCAGAGATATATTTATTTCAAAGTCAAAAAATTTCATAAAAGAGAAAAAAAAGGAGTTAAAATTAGAAGGTATAACGTATAACGCAGAAAAATCTACCGCTATTATAAATGGAGAGGTGGTAAAAATAGGCAGTCAAATAGGTAATTTTAAAATAATACAAATACTTCCTGAAGGTGTGATCTTGACTGACGACGCGGAGGAATGCACACTTGAAATTGAGAGGTGAGTAAACAATGTGTACTATTTCGAATAACCGGGAGATAAAGTAATGATATACCAAAAAATACACAAGCTCAGGTATATGACGCGGTTAATTTTGATTGGGCTTTTAATGGGTGATTTGATATTTATTCAAACGCCTATTTGGTCGGAAGAATCCACCTCTGAGATTTCTGTTACCGCTGAAGTTTCTGAAACAGAAAACATCAGCATTGAAGATAAACTTGAGCAAGTGATAGATCTGGATTATAAAGACGCGGATTTATGCAATATTTTACGCTCTCTTTCCTGGACTTATGATGTAAATATTATTGCCTCTCCGGATGTAAAGGGGAAGGTAACTGTGAACCTAAAAAACATCACCGTAGGGAAGGCCTTAGAGGCAATGCTAACCATAAATGGTTTAGCCTACACTATCCGCGACGGCATTATGTATGTTTCTAAAGGCGATACAAAAGTTGTGAACTTAACCTCCGAGGTAATACGTTTAAAATATATTCAGTCAGGTGAGGCGCAGAATATTTTAAAAAAGGTTATTTCTGAAAAAGGAGATATTAAGATAGATGAGTTATCTAATGCTCTTATTATTACGGATTTTACGCGAAATATCCAAAAAGTTATAAAGCTTCTTAAAAAAATAGATATTGCCCCTCAACAGGTGCTTATCGAGGCAAAGATTGTTGATATTACCTCAACGGATTTAGCTATGTTTGGTATAAAATGGGACGCGGATTTTAATCCGGGACACGGAATTTTTACCCGAAAACAAAAGGCTTATGAGGAAAGACTAAAAGGCACTTTGGATATGAGCGAACAATCTTCCTCTCTCACCGGCGGTCAGTTTACCCTGGATACCCTCGCTTTATTGGACCTGACCATTACCGGTACCCTTGATGCCTTAGTCAAAGATGGAAAGGCTAATCTCCTGGCTTCTCCCACTATAGCCGTTTTAAACAATCAGGAAGCGCGTATTGTTATTGGTGAGAGGTATCCCTATAAAGAGCGTACTCAAACCGCTACCGGAACAACCGAAACCACCAAGTTTGTGGATATCGGTGTTACTTTGCGGGTAGTTCCTCAGATAAATGAAGATGGATATATTACTATGCGTGTTCATCCAGAGGTTTCTTCTTTATATGCTTCTTTAGATGCCGGTCCGAGAATTACCACGCGTGAGGCCGATACCACTGTGCGTATAAAAGAAGGAGAAACGTTGATTATTGCCGGACTGATTAAGCAGGGAGATGAATTTACAAAAGAGAAAATTCCTATTTTAGGCGACATTCCTGTTTTGGGACTTTTATTCTCACGCAGTGAAAGAAATAAGGAGCGAAAGGAATTAGCTGTTTTTATTACGCCTAAAATTCTACTTTCCCGCCAGGAAAAGAAGACGTTAAGTCGTAAGCAAATTGAGCAAGAAGGAGTTTTGGTACATATAGAAAGGACGGGGCAGCTTACTATAGTAGAACAAATATTTAAAAGCGCGAGAGATTTAGACAAAGGTTGGGGCTTAGAGAGCAGAAGAAAAGATAAGGGTTTTCGAAAGAATCAGGCATTAAGTTTTTATGAGCATATCTATGTAGAATTTCCTGACAGTTATAGAGCGCCTGAGGCTTTATATCGTGCCAGTTTGATTTATTATAAGTACTGTAGAGATAATAAGCGGACAAAGGAATGTTTAAGCCGATTAATTTCAGATTATCCGGACAGTCCTTTTTGTCTCCGCGCTAAAAAATTATATAAAAAAGTTGAAAAATATAGCAAGCAGAGAGCCTTGATAAATAAAAGCGGAACAAATAATATTACCCATTAGAAATTATGAAATATATCTATAAGGCGCGCGATAAGCAAGGGAAATTAATTTCAGGCACTCTGGAGGGTGAAAGCGAACAGGGGATTGTCGCTCATTTAGACAGTATGGGCTGTAGTGTCATTGAGTTAAAACCCCAAGAATCTTCTTTCTCTTTAGGTGATATTTTTAGTCGTTTTAAGCGAGTAGAAAAACGGGATGTTAATATCTTTGCACGGCAATTAGCTACTCTGCTTCGTTCGGGCACAGCCCTTTTGCCCAGCTTAGAGGCTATTTGCGAGCAAACAACCAATAAAAAATTTAAGGTAATTTTGAAGAATATAAGCCGCTATATACATTCCGGTGAAAGTTTTTCAGATGCCCTTTCTAAATATCCAAAAGTTTTTTCTGAACTTTCTGTCAATATGGCGAGGGTTGGTGAGACGGGTGGAATGTTAGATGAAGTTTTATATAGATTGGCTAAGTTAGGAACCAAGGAGTTGGAATTACAGACTCGCATTAAGTCAGCATTAATTTATCCGGTGGTTTTGATGGCGGTCGCGTTTTTAGTGGTAAATTTATTGGTAGTGGGGGTTTTACCTAAATTTATAGTGGTATTTCGCGCTTCAGGCGCGTCGCTTCCTGTTGTTACCCGGATTATTCTGGGTATAAGCTGGATATTGCGCCGGTTCTGGTTTTTTATACTGGCCGGTTTAATTTTCGCGTTTTGGTGTTTTAAAAATTATATAAAGACAACGGATGGAAATTATCGCTTCCATCGATGGCTTTTGGGGCTGCCTTTTTTTGGAAAGATATATACTAAAATACAAATCGCCCGCTTTGCGCGAACACTTTCAACCTTAACCAGTGTCGGCATTCCGTTACTGCAGGCTCTAACTGTGGTGGAAAAGACCGTTACTAATGTAGTAATTCGCCAGTCAATACAAAATATAAGAATTAATTTAACCGAAGGCCATTCTTTAGTAGAGCCGTTTAAAGCAAGCACTTTTTTCTCTCCAATGGTAGTACAAATGATTTCTACAGGTGAGAAGAGTGGAAAGCTGGACCAGATGCTTGAAGAGGTAGCTTTGCTTTATGAGCCGGAGGTAGAATATACTATAAAAAATTTAACCGTCTTGCTTGAACCACTTATGCTTTTGGTAATGGGAGCCATGGTGGCTTTTATCGCGTTATCCGTTTTGTTACCCATTTTTAATTTGATTAAAGTATTTCGTGGATAATTATAACGGCAGTAAAAAATTAGAACTTAAACGGAGGATTTATGATGCAGCTCGCGCAAAAAGTCTGTGTATATCCGCGTAGGTATCCGCGTATATCCGCTTCTAACGCTTTTACTCTTCTTGAACTTCTTATCGTTATTTCCATCATCGCGATATTGGCGGCTACGATAATTCCCAATTTTATTGGCTTTGATACTGAAGCGCGCCTTGCTGCCAGTAAAACAAACTTAAGTACCCTGCGGACTCGTATTAGTCTTTTTCGTACCAAGGAAGGGCGTTATCCGGATGAGTTAGAGGAATTATTGGAAGTGACCTATAATGATTTGGGAATAGAAAAGCCGTACTTAGACTCTATTCCTTTGGAATTTATCTCTTGCCGGGAAGGTTTTGCTGAAATTATAAATCAAAACCTTGAAGAGTCTTTGAGTTCTACCGGGGGGTGGGTTTATTATGTAGATAAAGCATTGGTTATAATAAATTGGGATGAGCCTCTTGATTCAAAATGGGGCAAGGCAGAGGGAGAAATGCCGTCGAAGTGGTAAAAAAAAATTTTACGACAGGGTTTAGTTTTATCGAACTTCTAATTACTTTAGCGATATTAGGGCTTTTATTTGTACCGGTTATGCAGCTGTTCTCTCATTCCTTATATTGTACTGCCTCTTGCCAGGAACTTATTACGGCTACTAATTTAGCCAAGTGGGAGATGGAAAGAATAAAGAATTTAAATTTTACAAAGGAACAGTTAAAAAAGACAGGCAGTTTAGTTTATCCGCCCCTTGATGAAGCACCATTAGAGATGAATAAACTGTGCTGGCGGATTAAGAGAGAAGTTATTGTGAATTCCGATCCCGTAGAAGTGCGCGTAAGTGTTTTTCGCCAGGAGAAGCAAGACGAGCCAATAATAGTTTTAGTTACTCTAATAGAGGATATGACCTGGACAGAAATTAGACCTGTGAATTAAATTGATAAAAAGATGAATCTAAAAAAATTAACATATCCAATACCAAAAAAAGGAGTCGCGTTACTTAGTGTGCTCATAATCTTATTAACGATTGGATTAATAGGCGCGACTTTAGCTGTTTCTCTTCTGGCGGTGGATGTTTCTAGTCGTACCATAGCTGATGACGCGAAGGCATTATACTTAGCTGAGGCAGGCATCGCACAGGCTGTCAAGACAATGCGGACTCAAGCAAAAGAAGGCGCGGACGTTAAGCAAACCATTGGCCCGATAAGTTTGGGAGAAGGAACCTATAGAGTTGAGATAAACTACGCGTACTCTATAATTACTTCTGTCGGCAATGTGGGTAATGTTGAAAAGAGAGTACAGCTACACTATAAACCATTGTAACTTTTTTAAAAAAATCAAAATATGGAAAATCAAGAGCAAAGAAAAGTAGGCCAGATTCTTACAAACGAAGGTATAATTACTCCTAATGACCTTAATGAAGCTCTTCAGGAACAAAGTCGAAGCGGTCGTTTTATTGGAGAGATTCTGGTTGCTCGGGGAGCTGCTACTGAAGAACAAGTTGCCAAATGTTTAAGCCAGCAATTAGGTTTTGCCTTTGTGGATTTATCGGAGATTAATGTTGAACCAAAGGCTTTAGCCCTCGTTCCCGAAAGGATGGCAACTCGGCTAAAAGCCCTTCCTCTTTTTATCAGTCAAAATACTCTTACTGTAGCGATGGCCAACCCCTTAGATGTAAAAGTAATAGATGAACTACAGGAAGTTTCGGGATTGAGGATAAAGGCGGTTTTTGGTTGTCCTTCCGCTATTCGCGATGCCATAGAAGAAAAGCATCACAAAACAAAAGAAGGTCAAGTTCTTGCTTCATCAGGAATTTTTGTTTCAAAGGGCCCTTCTATTTCTTCAAAAACCGAAACCCCCACTGAAGAAGTCGCGTCTTTAAAACATGCTGCCAGTCTTGCTCCAGTAGTGGAGATGGTTAATGAATTTATTGCTCATGCTGTAGAAATGAGCGCTTCAGATATACATTTAGAGCCTCAGCGTAATAAATACGAATGCCGCTATCGGATTGATGGGCTTTTGTATCCGATTTCTGAGTTTCCTCTGGTAAGTCAAGCCGCGGTTATTTCCAGAATTAAAATTATGGCAAACATGGATATTGCCGAAAAACGCCTTCCTCAGGATGGCCGTATTCAAATGTCAATTTCAGGAAGGGATATAGATTTAAGGGTTTCTACTTTTCCTACTATTTATGGTGAGAATTTAGCAATTAGAATACTTGACCGTTCACAAGGCATACTCAATCTTGAACAATTAGGTTTTTCTTCCGCGAACCTGAAAGCCTTTTCACGGCTTATTCACCGCCCCTATGGTATTATTTTAGTCACCGGCCCCACGGGAAGCGGAAAGACCACAACCCTCTACGCGGCTTTGAGCCAGATAAACAGTGTAGAAAAAAACGTTATTACACTTGAAGATCCGGTAGAATATGAAATTCCTCATATTCGTCAGTCCCAGGTAAACGTAAAAGCCGGCCTTACCTTTGCTACCGGCTTGCGTTCAATATTAAGACAAGATCCTGATATCATTATGATTGGTGAGATACGAGATAAAGAGACCGCGGATATCGCGATCCATGCCGCTTTAACCGGGCACCTGGTTTTTACTACGTTACATACTAATGACGCGACCTCGGCGGCTACACGCCTTATCGATATGGGAGTTGAGCCATTTTTGGTTGCCTCATCACTTGTTGGTATTTTAGCTCAACGTCTTCTCCGTATTCTTTGCCCGCATTGCAAGCAATCATATAAGCCATCCCCGCAGTTACTCCTTGAGGTTAAACTGGATAAAACCAAGGCGGATAAAAAATATACATTCTATAAGGAAACCGGCTGTTCAAAATGTAACGAGCGCGGCTACATTGGCAGAAGCGGTATTTATGAACTCTTAATTCCCAATGATAAGATAAAGGAAATGATTACTCGGAAGGCTTCTGATGCCATTTTAAGAGAAGAGGCGCGTAAAGCCGGGATGAAGACTTTAACTCAGGCAGGCTTAGAAAATGTTATCGCCGGAAATGCTTCTGTCTCAGAATTACTGCGGGTAACGGAAAATGCCTAAATTTTATAAAAAAATATAGGAGAGGGACAATGAAAAAATTAATTATGCTATTAATTGTGATAACCGGTATAACTTTTCTATGTATTTACTGCGCGCGTGCCGGCACTTTAGAATTCGATGGTGTGCCGGTTGATATTACAACGACGGCAAATGAAGATCTGGTTATCTGCCCGGGCGAAGGAGGTAATGTTCAGATTGGTGACGGGACAGGTACGAACTCTTATGCCGGCTCAAACGATGATTTGTACATTACCGGAACCCTTGAAGTTGACGGCGCCGCCTATTTAGAGTCAGGCCTAATAGTTTCTGACGCCCTCACCGCCTTAAATGGCATAATTTCAGGTTCAAGTATAGTTTCTGACACAGACTCAACAGACGATTTGGGCTCGCCCTCAATTGCCTGGTTAAATTTATATGTGGGTAATATAAAGACGGTTTCGGGTACAAATCTGACCTTTCTACCAACTATGGCATATACTATAATCGGTGATGCCGGTACAGCCGGCCATATTTCTTTAAACGATGACCTTTTTGTATCCGGCGCCCTGGAAGTTGATGACAGCATCTACGCGGACGGCGGAGTTATAACAGCCGCCATAACGAGCTCGACAACCAATCTTAGCCTGAACCCGGCCTCCGGCTACGGGCTTACAAGTACTTTGACCCGTTCTGCCGCGACAGGCAATGAAGCCGCCTATGACTTATCTGCTGTTATAAATAAGGCAACTTCCGGAAATTATACCGCTCTTAAACTTAATGTTACCGAAACATCCGCCCCAGGTACAGCCGATAAACTATTAGACCTGCAAAGAGATAGTACAAGCTATTTTCAAGTTTACAACGGCATTAATTCAGCAAACTACGGTCTTATTTCAGTTGGTTCTTCCGCCTGGGATGGAGCGACTGCCGGATTTTTTTCCGGTTCCGCGAACGGCACTCTGCTTGCCGGTAACGCGGCCAGCGGTTTTACAGGCAATCTTTTAAATTTGCAAGTTGCCGGTTCATCCAAATTCAATGTTGATGCCGATGGAAATGTAACCGCCGCCGGCATAATAACAGGAACCGGCGCGGATATAAGCGGTACATCAGCGAATACATTTACCATTGACTCAGACGGAGACGCCGACCCGGGCATACTTACCTTCGGAGGCGCATCAGGCAAGGTGGCTACGACTGCAGGCGACTTAACTTTAGACCCAGCAGGAAATGATGTTATTCTGGATAATGCTAATTTGAATATTCAAAGCGGTTACGGTATCTCCCAACTCGGAGGAAGCACAGGAGTAAGTTTAAGCGGAGCTTCAGGAGTGTTGACTTTGGCGGGGATCGGGAATACGCATAACGAGAATGTAACATTGAGTTTTGAAAGTGGCGCTAATTATGCTGTATGGAATAGCACATCTGGTCTAAATAGGATGTGGTCGTATTTGAGTTTCAATTTTGAAGATGGTTTTGGTAATAAATATGGAGGTTCAGGAAGTGACTCTAGTTTAAAGTGGGTTACAGAGGGTAATGATAATCTTCAACTTGGAATTGCTTGTGGCAGTGCTGACCAATCTGGATATTTTAGTTTAATGAAATATGCCGACATGGGCAACGCCAACCGTTCCTCTTCTGGAACCTCAGCCGACCCAGTATTTAGGATTTATTCAAGTGATGCTACTCAGGCTTTGGATTATGGTGAATTTTATCATGACCAGAATAATTTTAATATAGTAGTTGGCAATGGAAATTTAGATTTTAGTTCTCAATATGGGACTTTTGATTTTAATTATGCAGGAACAGAAGCATTTAGGCTTTTTGCAGATATAGAAAATGACCAAGTTATATTTGCTACGTTAGATGAAACAGGCAATCAGATTATTATAGCTAACAGGACTGTTTTTAATAAAAACTATGACCACGTAGTTCAAACCAACCCAACATTATATATCCATTCCGATTTATCTCCCGACACTTCAAACAACCAATGGGGTTCGCTTGCTTGGATAACAGATGATTTTATTATATCAACTGGGGCAAATACTGGAGCAGGTTCAGCTCCTACTACTGATGATAATGCTATTGTGTTTAAACCAAGAGGAGTAGAAGCAGGAAGATTTGACAGTGCTGGTCTTGATATAGTCGGCGACCTTATTATTGACGGTGGAGATATAGGGTTAACCGCTGATACTGACCTGATTCAGATAGCGGCTGATAGCGTTACGCTTAATGGAATTGTTGGAATTGGAACATCACCAAGTACATCTTATTCGCTTGTTGTTGATGGTGATTTTAGCGGAAAAAATACAAGCGGCTGTTATATAGACTATGATAATACCTATACAGGTGTTGGTTCTGGCAATATGAGGGGTTTTTATGTGATGGCGGATGCTACTTCTGCCGCAGTAAAGGAAACTGGGACCCTAATGGGAATTGATGTATGGGCGCGGGATGATGCTACTGTAGCATGTACTGGCTGGGGAGTAAGGGGAATAAATGCCTATGCCGATAGCGACCATAGTTCTGTTCCTTGTTATGGAGTGTATAGTTGGGCGGGAGGCCTTGGAACTAATTATGGAGTTTATGGGAAGGCTTCCGGTGGTTCGACAAATTACCCCGCCTACTTCACAGGCGGGCCCGTTATGATAACAGACGGCACTCACACTGTAAACAATGCCACATCAGACGGCGACCTCTTTGTAGACGGAAGCTTGGAAGTAGATGGGGCAATATATGGGACAGTATCAGGCGGCTCTGCATTGACAGGTACAACAGCAGATACATTTACGATAAACTCTGACAACACAACAGATGTTGTGACTACACTTACATTAGGAGGCGCAGGCACAGGAACAGGTACTATAGCTACAACTGTGGGCGACTTAACCTTAGACCCCGCTGGGAATGATGTTATTTTAGATAACGCTAATTTACAGATACAAAGTGGATATGGTATCTCCCAACTAGGAGGCTCAACAGGAGTAAGTTTAAGCGGAGCTTCTGGGGTTTTTACTATGGCTGGGATTGGGGGGACGAATAATGAGAATTTGACGTTAGATTTTGAGACTACGGAAAATAATGTAATTATAGGATCTGGAACTGGTGTATTTTTAGCTGATTTTAATGACATATCTCTAAAACTTAGGGATAGTTATACCTTAGGTTTTGGTAATGGTAGAGATGTAAGAGTCGGTTGGGAACCGACAGGTAATGACAATTTACAGATTGGAACGTTAGTTGGAAGTACTGATTATTCAGGTTATATATCCATTATGGAACAAGCTGACATGGCTAACGCCAACCGCTCCCCCCTATCAACAAGTGCCAACCCAGTATTTAGAATTTATTCCAGTGATGCTACTCAGGCTTTAGATTATGGGGAATTTTATCATAATCAGACTGATTTTGTAACAGATATAGGACAAGGTGATTATAAGATTTATCCGAGTGCTGGTGGGGATGTTGTTTTATTTAGTACTGGCGATATGGGAGATGTAATAGGTAAAAAACTTAAAATTGGCAGGATAGATAGTGTTGATGGCGACGTTTACTTAGATTTATATATAAGTGGTTCAGGAACTGCGAATATAGATTCTCCTGCAAACCAATGCAACTTTGCGAAAGATGCCTCTTCATTACACTTAATGTTAAGCGCACAAGGCCCAGTTTATTATTTTTCAAATTGTGCTTCAGGAGAAAATAGAAGTATTAATCAATATGGCTGGATAACAGCAGCAGCAACAAGAAAATGGATTAGATGGCAAGTAAATGACGTAACAGATTATTTCGAGCTTACCAGAGAAGACACTAACATCCTCGGTTTCGATATTCAAATGCCGACTATTATCTCCGGCGATGTCTCGGCCGCTTCATGGCTTACAGCGGGTATTCAGTATCAAGGGGCTGCGGCTACCTTCACAGACACAGGCGATGCCGGCACACGCGCGACAGGTGCGGTAAGCTCCTTTGCTCAACCCACCTTAGCCGGCACAAATGCCGTTACCATTACTGACGCCGCCACCCTATATATCGCCGATGCTCCTGCCGCAGGCACAAACATGACCATCACCAACCCCTATGCTTTATGGGTAGATGCCGGCAATGTTCTCCTTGACGGGGATTTAACTGTAGGCGGCACTCTCACTGCAACTGTATCAGGCGAAAGCGCGCTCACAGGCACCACGGCTGATACGTTTACGATAAACTCTGACAATAGCGCTAATGCGGCGACTCTCGCTTTAGGCAGTGCCGCGGATACTGCTTCCGGCGCAATAACTACCGGGGTTGGCGATCTGACGATTACGCCCGCGGGCGATGACCTGTTACTTGATGGTGGGTTAACCGTTGGCTCTACCACAGAAGCAGGAGATAATAATTTAAGGGTTGAAGGAATAGTAGGAATAGGAGTTGCACCTACTTCAATAAGAAAAGTAAACATTCTTCAAACTATAGCTGACAGCGCAGGTTATGGTATGTATCTTGACCTTAATCATACAGACGATGGAAGTCTTACTGCGACTGTGTATGGTAGCTTTGTAGATGTTGACAGTACATCAACAAATGCTAAAAGCAATGGTTCGCTTTATGGTTCAAGTATATCAGTGAATGATGATGCGACCTCTGCTTGTTCCGCTTATACTCTTTATGGACAAAATATCACTGTTGACAGTGATCATAGTTCTGTTCCTTGTTATGGAGTGTATAGTTGGGCAGCAGGCCTTGGAACTAATTATGGAGTTTATGGGAAGGCTTCCGGTGGTTCTACCAACTACCCCGCCTACTTCACAGGCGGGCCCGTTATGATAACAGACGGCACTCACACTGTAAACAATGCCACATCAGACGGCGACCTCTTTGTAGACGGAAGCTTGGAAGTAGATGG
>JAGLLT010000051.1 GCA_023140385.1 Candidatus Omnitrophota bacterium | reverse complement strand
TTCGCAATATGAGTTACAATGCACCCCCGTCCTTTTTTGTATTTATTTGCTATTGACTGTTTATATGTGTTATAATCAAAATCTACTTATCATTAACCAATTCTAAATAATATTGTACAAAGGCGATGCCGAAAGAAATAACCGGGTAACTTAATTCGCATACGGGCGGCTGCTTAAAGAAAATACTTGTTTGAAATCCGCATAGATGTTAGAATAAAATCCGGAATTATTATATATTATGAACATAAAATATAGAAATATAACATATATTCTGGTTCTTGTTTTCCTATTTTTTTCTTTAGGCAGTTTCGCGTATGCTTCAGAAAAGGATGACTTTTGTCTGGCCAGGCAGGCCTATTGGGATGAGTTTTATGATGAGGCTAGAGCATATTTTCTAAAATTTCAAAAGAACTACTCCGAAAGCTCTTATTATCAGAAGGCCTCACTCTTTATTGCTATATGTTCATTTAAATCAGGCAATCTGCATGATGCCCAGGGAGAGCTTAATGCTCTTCTAAGCAATTCCGAGGCTGAGGATATTAAGGATGAGGTTTTATTCTGGTTGTCCCAAATTCATCTTCAAAATAAAGATTATGCCGGTGTGATTGAGAGTCTGAGGAGTATAATCGACGGCTGTCCGGATTCTGAATATCTTGAACTCAGCCATTATTTGCTTGCTGAAGCCTTCAGGGAAAGCGGAAGATATAAAGAAGCCGTTGAGATTTACAGGAAGTTTATAAAAACGTTCAAGGATGAAGAGTTAATCGAAAGTTCTTATCTGGAGATGGCGCGTTGTTTAAAGGAACTGGGCGGTTATGATGAGTCCAATAAATGCATAAAAGAATTTGCCGCGCGTTATCCGAAGTCGAAAAAATTGATTGAAAGCCGCTATTTGACGGCGGAAAATTATTATCATCTTGAAGAATATGACAAGGCTATCAGCAGTTATGTTGAGGTGTTGGCATCTTCGGATGAAAGCTTGATGCCTTGTGCCTTGTATGGCCTCGGCTGGATTTATTTTCAACTTAACGACAATTCTAATAGCCTTATATATCTAAATAAACTTATTAATGAATATCCTGATTCCACTTTAATGCCGGAGGCGGAATACACTTTAGGCAGATGTTTTAATAATATGGACTATCACTCAAAGGCTATTGAGATTTATAACAGGATAATTAAGAAGCATCCCACCGCCCCTGTTATTGATAAAGTTTATTTCTGGATAGCTGAGTCGTACTATAAACAGGATAATCTTAAGGAGGCGGCCGTCTCTTATGAAAAGTTTAAGAATAAATTTAAACGAAGCCCGCTGATAGAAGACGTTTATTACAATTTGGGCTGGACGTATTTAAGGTTAAAAAATTACGCTAAAGCAATTAATGAATTTGAAAATTTAACCGAATGTTCAAAGGATGAGATGTTAAGGGTGATAGCCTTGTGCCGCAAGGCCGACGCCTACCTGGATGTCAATGAATATGATAAAGCCATTGAATCCTATGATGAGATATTGAATAACTATCCCGAAAGCTACTATGCCGATTATGCTCAGTACCAACTGGGGACTATGTTTTATAGCACGGGTGATTATCAGGCTTCTCTGGCTGCTTTTAATAATCTGCTTGTTTCCTATACTCAGAGTAAGTTGGCTGACCAGGCTCAGTACAAAGTCGCGCTTATTTACTTGAAGATGACGGACTATGAGGCGGCGGCGGAGAAGTTTAACGGGCTTCTTGAAGCTTATCCTGAAAGCGGCCTGAAGACAGAGTCGCTTTTTGGTGTGGCAACGTCATATTACAACATGGCCCGATATCAGGAAGCCATTGATATATACAAAAAGTTAGCGGCTTCATTTAAAGGTGAAGAGATAGGCAGTAACTCAGAGTATCAAATTGGCTGGTCTTACTTTAGGCTGGGCAAGGATTCGCAGGCAGTCGAAACCTTTGAAAATCTTGCCCGATTATGCGAATATGATACTATGAAAATTGAGGCTAAGTTATGGCTGGGTGAGTACTATTGCAAAGAGGGCAAACTTGATAAAGCAAAAGAATTTTTTTATGATATAATAGAGGAAAAACCTCAATCTGAGGCGGCCGCAGAAAGCCACTTCCGTCTGGGATGTATTTTTAGAAAAGAAAAAAAGACAGAAGAAGCCAGAAGTAAGCTTAAAATCGTGTACACTAATTTTGCCAGCCATTCGTTAGCTCCGCAGGCGCTTCTTGAAGAGGCGGCACTTCTTTTAGAAGAGAATATGAATGATGAGGCAAAGGCCGCGGCCAAAAGAATAATCGCCGAATATCCGGAATCCGCTTTATCGAATGCCGCGTACGAAAAAATTGCTTATGCCTCTAAACAATCCGGAGACTATAAGCAGGCAATAGACTATTTTACTAAGGCGCTCAAAAATAATCCGACTGACTCAAACGCCAGGATCCAGTATGAAATAGCCGGCTGCCTGGAGGCGGAGAGAAAAATGGCCGAGGCTTTAGACGGCTATATGAAGGTTATCTACAAATTTCCTGATTCTAAATATTGGGTGGCCGAGGCGCGTTTAAGAAGCGCGGTTATATTTGAAGACAGAAATGAATGGCTTAAGGCTGAGAAGATGTATGAAAAACTGCTTGAACTTGACAGCCGGCATACAGATGAGATTTTGTTAAAGTTGGAGGAGATAAGAAAAAAAGTTAAATAACATATTCCTTAAATGGAAAAGATTGATTTTATAAAGGAGGATAATATGTGGCAAATGATTCGAGATGGCGGGCCTTTGATGTATCCGATAATCCTTTGTTCGGTAATCGCTCTGGCGGTTACTGCTGAAAGGATGTGGCATTTATTTAGAGCCGGCATAGACACAAAAAAATTTATGGATGCTATCACCGGCTCTATTAAAAGAAATAAAATAATGCAGGCGGTTGAGCTTTGCGATCAGACTCCCGGGCCGGTAGCCCACATTATGAAAGCCGGTATTATGAGGCATGATCGTTCCCGGATGGAGATAAAGGAGGCCATTGAAGATGCTGGCCTACACGAGGTAGCTCGTTTGGAGAAAAATTTAAATATACTGGCAACGGTTGCCCATATTTGCCCTTTGTTGGGATTACTGGGTACGGTAACCGGGATGGTAGAGGCCTTTCAGGTGATAAAAGATAAGGCGACCATTGCTTCTCCTGTAAACCCCGGTGATTTAGCAGGCGGGATTTCTTCGGCGCTTATAACGACGGCGACCGGCCTGGCAATAGCCATAGTTTTTTATGTAGCCTACAATTATCTTGTAGGCCGGGTAGAAAATATAATATTAGAAATGGAGCAGAGCGCCACGGATTTAATTAACACTATTTCACAGAAAAGCTATTAAAGAGTTGATAGGATAACAGGTGAAAAATGATGTATAAATTTAAGGATTATTGGAAAAAGTCAACTGTTAAATTCAGAAAACGCGTAAAAATAAAAAAGGGAAGCCTGGATATTGCTCCGCTAATTGACGTAGTATTTCTGCTTTTAATATTTTTTATGCTTACTTCAAGCTTTATCTCACAACCGGGTATTCCGGTAAATCTTCCCAAGGCCTTAACCGGTAAACTGCTCAAGGAAAAGAGAGTAATTCTGACCATAACTAAAGACAACGTTTATTATCTTGACAACAACTTAGTGGAGAAAAGCAAGCTCAAGGATGAGTTAAAGAAAGTTGCCGAGAAAGACCAGTCTATATGCATCAGGGGCGATGAAGCTGTTACTCTGGGGAGGCTTGCGGAAGTATGGGATTTATGCCGGGAGACGGGAATATCGAAAACAAATATCGCTATCGCGCCAAAAAAGTAGTAATTATATACGCCCTATTAGCTTCTTTTATCTGGCATTTTTTGTGGTGCGCGGTATTTAAAGTTGATCTGAACTCAAAAGAGCTAAAGGTTGTAAGTATTCCGACAACAGTTTTTCTGAGTGATTTTTTTGAGAATGATTTTCGTGGCCGCAAAGCGGATATTGGTAGTAAAAGCAAAGATAAGGTAATTATCGGGCTGATGGAGAAGACGCGGCCTGTCAGTGATATTTTGCCGCGAAATCGTTATTTTGAAGAGATGAAAGAAGAAGTTGTTTTTTCTGAGAAGATTGAGATAGGTCTCGGGAAGGCTGAAAACGTGCTTGTGGGCCGGCCGCTTATTGAGAGGCCGGGCTCTATCTCAAAAGCCCTTGAAATCAAAGGCCCGCTTAGCCAAAGAGAGGTCTTGTTTATTCCTCAAAAGCCGATGATTCCAGAGTGGCTGGATGATAAAGGTTCCTTTAGTGTCAAAGACAGGCTTTTTGTTGATAACAGCGGAAAAGTCATTTTTGTTGAGCCGGTTATATCATCAGGTTCGTTAGAGGTGGATTTTTTAGCGAGGAAGTATCTTAAAAAGTTGAGATTTTGCGCTTTAGGCAGGCCGGAGGATGAAAATTTTCAGTGGGGAGTAGTTACAGTTAAACTGGATTCGTTAAATGATAGCGATTAGTTTCTCCTGCGTCTGGGCGCTATACGTCATTGTTTCGGTGGTTATTATACTATTTTTGTGGTTTTTTACCGAATTTAAAAATAGAAGCAGGGTTTTTAAGATTGAATCGGAAAGGTTATTCTGGCAGTGTTCTATATGTGCCTATACGTATGTTGACAGCCGCCACAAAAATTTATCAATTTGCCCGAGGTGCGGGAGTTATAATAAGAAAGAAAGTTAATTCCTGCCTACGCCGAGGTTCCGGCAGGCAGGCCTGCTTTGGCGGGGTCGTTAAGATAATAATTTAGGTATATATTCTCCCTTGTTTTCTATTGAAAACACGCAGGAGGAATCAATTCGTCCCGCCACTGCGGGACTCATTAAGGAGGGTTAGTCAAATGATAACTCAAATTGGGATTGTCGCGGGTGAAATTTTGAACTATCTGGATACGCATAAAGAGGGTAGGCTTTCAGAACTGCCTTCGGCAATAGGTAAGGAGAGGGATTTGATATTAATGAGCTTGGGATGGCTGGCTAGAGAGGGGCATAGTAGCTTAAAGGAAGCGGAGGGAGACTATGTGGTGTCCTTGAGAAAGCAGGAGTAGCAATAGGGCTTATCGGGGATTTGCTTTTCAGCGGAACAAACTTTAATAAGGGGCGTAGTTATCGCCCGAAAAGAGGGGGGAGTGTTATGAGTGATTTAATATACCGTGTTGAAAGGGAGGATGACATTACTATATTGACTTTGATGCTGGATAATGTTCTTCTTGATGAGAACGAAGAGC
The DNA here is from genome assembly GCA_023140385.1 of Candidatus Omnitrophota bacterium. Taxonomy (GTDB): domain Bacteria; phylum Omnitrophota; class Gorgyraeia; order JAGLLT01; family JAGLLT01; genus JAGLLT01. Next base: position 6,776 of record JAGLLT010000051.1, on the reverse strand, counting down.
TTAAGGAAACCTTTGCCGGTTTTTTAGACGAAGGCGCGAAAAAGATACTTCTTGATTTATCCGAGACGTCTTTTATATCTTCTATTATAATCGCTTCTTTAGTTTTTATGATGAAGAGAGCAAAGGAGGCCGGAGGTGATTTAGTGCTTTGCGGCGTTAGGGACAAGGTGGCCGAGGTTTTAAGGATAACTAATTTAGATAAGGTTTTTGAGATATTCAGCGAGAAAGAGGACGCTCTGAAAAAGCTGAAGAGCTAAACCGGAGGAGGTAAATGATGATATGCCCCGTGTGCCATAAGGAAATGACAGAAGAAGATTTTGGTGGTGTAATGGTTGATATTTGCAAGAGTGGATGTAAGGGAATATGGTTTGACTGGTGTGAGTTGGTTAAGCTTGATGAAAAGAATGAAGGCCTGGGCAAGGCCTTAAAGGAGGCAATTGAGTATCCGCGTACCAACAACGAAGACCGCCAACAGATAAACTGCCCTAAGTGCGATATTCCTATGCACATTCATAAGTATCAATCGGCAAAAGAGATTAATGTAGATGAGTGTTATGCCTGCGGCGGTTTTTTTCTGGATTCGGGAGAGTTGAGGAATGTAAGGGATAATTTTATGGGTGAAGAGGAAGAAAGGGAGTATTGTCAGAAGCTTTTAGATGATATGCCGGGCTTTAAAGAGGCTCAGGCTGATTCAGAAAAGAGGAAGAGCCGAAGCGATGCTTTGATGAACTTAACCAGATACGTACGCCTGAGTTATTATATGGCCGGCAGATAAGGCAATGGCTCGTGACTGTACTTAGATTCAGTTGATAAACATTAGGAGGATTATAAGATGAAAAAGCCTGTAAAGATACTTGTGCTATTAGCGGTATTTTTTTTAGGGTTGTTTTTCTGTAGAAACCTTATCGTAAAGGCATTGTTATCCTCCAGTGTCCGTGCCGTGACAGGGCTTGAGTTGGATATTGAAAGTGTGAACCTGGATATTTTCGGATCCTCGATAGGTGTCGGCGGCTTGGTGCTGTACAATCCCGAGAGGTATGCTGATAGAGTAATGGTGGATGTGCCGGAAATTTACCTTGATTACGAAGTAAAGGCCATACTTAGGAAAAAAGCCCATTTTAAAAAAGTGAGGCTGTATTTAAGAGAACTGATAGTTGTTAAAGATAAGGATGGTGAGCTTAATCTGCGTTCGCTAAAAGTTGCAAAGGCAGAGAAAGAGGAAGAAGAGCCTGCGCGGGTAGAAGAAGAACAGGAAAAAAAAGAGTTAAATTTTAAAGTTGACTTGTTAGAGTTAAAGATAGATAAGGTCATTTATAAAGATTATTCGCAAGGTGAGAAACCGGTGATTAAGACATATAATGTAAATATTGATGAAAGCTTTGAAGATATAATCGATATACAGCAATTCGCTAAGTTAATATTGATTAGGGCGCTGGTGCGTACCACTATCTCAAGGTTGGCAGGCTTTGATGTGACGTTATTATCAGACAGTTTGGTGGGGATAGTGGGAGGCGCCGGCAAGGCGGCCGGAGACGCGCTGGATAAGAGTTTTGAAACAGGAAAAGACATTGGCGGCAAAACAATAGATAATCTGGAAAAGACGACCAAGGACATTATTAAAATGCTGCCTTTTGGGCACAGCGAAGAAAAAACGGAGACTGAGAATAAGTGAAGATAGGAATTATTGGATTGCCGCAAGCAGGTAAAAAGACACTCTTTAAAGCTTTGACGGGTTACGTGCTGTCTGAAAAGGATAAAATATCAAACAAACCGGTAAAGAGCCTTGCTGAAATAAAAGATACAAGGTTTGATAAACTGTCTGAACTATACAAACCTCAAAAGCAGGTAAGAGCCCGGATTGACATTGAGCTTCTTTCAAAGATAGGGGAAGACGCGGAACTAAACGCGAAAATCTTTGAGAACGCGGCCGATTTGGATGCTGTTTGCTATGTAGTAAGGACATTTAAAGATGATACCGTTTACCACGTTAAAGGCAGTGTGGAGCCCAAACGCGATATAGATTTTGTTAATTCAGAACTTATCTTAAACGACCTGCTTTTTATTGAAAAAAGGTTTGAGAGAATTAACAAAAGTCTTAAGGTTAAACAGGAAAAAGTGTTAGCAGAGGAAAAAGAGCTTTTGGGAAAACTGAAAGAGCAGTTAGATAAGGAACTGCCTTTGAGATTGCTTGCGCTTGAAGAGAATGAGAGAAGGATAATTTCGAGCTATCCTTTTATCACCCAAAAGAAGATGATTGTTGTTTTAAATGTATCCGAGAATGATATTAATAACACGGCTTTGCGCGATGGACTGAAGCAGGAGTATAAAAGGCTGGATGTTGATATTATGCAGGTATCGGCTCAGATAGAGGCGGAAATATCGGGACTTGAGGTAGAGAATGAAAAAAAAGAGTTTCTAGAGGCGCTGGATATAAAAGAGCCGGCCATAAATCTTCTTACCGGTTTATGCATAAGAGCCTTAAATTTAATATCTTTTTTTACGGTCGGCTCTGATGAGGTTAGGCAGTGGACCATTAAAACCGGTTCATCGGCGCCCGAGGCCGCCGGCGCGATACATTCAGACATGGAAAGAGGTTTTATTCGGGCTGAGGTGGTAAAGTTTGATGATTTGATGGAGCTTGGTGATGAGAAGAAGGTAAAAGAGGCGGGGAAGTTTTATCTGAAAGGCAAGGACTACATTGTTGAGGACGGTGATATAATCGGCATCAGGTTTAATGTATAAAATCAATAAAATAAAAAGAGGTGGACAGTGTTAGAGAGAATAATTAAGGAGTTGAAAAAGCACGCCCCTTTTACTTTTTTCGGCGCGATTACCGGAATCGTTATTATGTTTCTTGCCAAAAATGTCTCTTTTGATGTGTCGCATAAAATTTTTTATACCCTGCATCCGCTCCACGTAGTTCTAAGCGCGCTGGTGACGGGTTCTATGTTTAAGATTCATCACGAAGGTAAACCAAAGATCTGGGCATTAATTTTAATAGGTTATTTTGGTTCTATAGGTATCGCGACCTTAAGTGATTCGATTATTCCTTATATAGCGGAGACCTTACTCAATCTGCCAAACAGAGGAATTCATCTGGGATTTATTGATAAGTGGTGGCTGGTTAATCCTTTGGCCTTTTTGGGTATTGCCATAGCCTATTTCAGGCCAAGGACCAAATTTCCCCACGCCGGCCATGTACTTCTCAGCACCTGGGCGTCACTGTTTCATATTCTTATGGCCGCAAGCGGGATGTTAAACTGGTTTTCCTACGCGGTCATCTTCTTCTTTTTGTTTTTAGCTGTTTGGCTGCCGTGTTGTGTAAGTGATATTATATTTCCTTTGTTATTTGTCAGGAAGAAAGCGGGTGGAAAATAAGTTTGGGCCGGTAGTTCAGTTGGGAGAACGCCTGGTTCGCAATCAGGAGGTCGGGGGTTCGAGTCCCCCTCGGTCCACCACCGAACCACGTAGAGTTCGGTGTACGCACAAAACCCTACGTGGTGCTGTGCAGTTTTAGTCGTTCTGACTATTATGTTGGTAGCACTGATTTTGAAGTTAGCATTTTCATCTTGAGTTATCTCGCGATGCTTTCTGCATATCCTCAATTTTAACATCAAGAATTTCCTAACCGCTATCCCACCTACGAGGTGGGACATAGTGGTTTCTTCTCGTTGGTGGCTTGTAAGCTCAATCCGGTTGCTTTTTGGGCTGATTTCTGGTATAAATGAGTGGAAGTGTCTATGTGGAGATAAAATGTTAAAAAAACTTTTAATCTTAGTAGTTATACTTACAGCGGGTTTTCTTTTTTCTTCAGGCGCTTTTTGTAAAGAGCTGAAGATTGAAAAGGTTTCGGTTTCTTCTATTGAAAATGATAGGCCGGAGCTAAGGGGAGAGAATGCTTTTGACGGCAATATTCATACGCGGTGGGCATCGGAACAGTCTGATCCGCAATGGATATGTTTTGACCTTGGATCCCCGAAAATGTTTGATTCAATGAATATACTTTGGGAAATGGCTCATGCTGCTGTTTACAAAATACAGATTTCTGATGATTTAAAAAACTGGGAAACTGTATATACGGAAGAATATGGAGATGGGTGTACTGATATCATTTATGTCGGCAAACAGAAAGCGCGATATGTCAGAATGTATGGTGTTAAACGTGCTACCGACTGGGGATATTCAATTTTTGAATTTAAAATAGAAATTGCAAAATTAGATGATGGGTTAATTCCTTCAGCTCCAAGCGGTTTGTCGGGAGTATTTACCGATAAAATAGTTTTCTTAGATTGGAAAGACAATAGGGAACCCGATTTTCATTTTTATGATATTTACCGTTCTTCCGGAAAAGATACAGGTTTTGTCAAATTAAATGCCAGGCCCGCAAAAGAGTCAAAATACAAAGATGAAACTGCCGCCGCCGGCATTGAATATTATTATTACGTGAGAGCTATTGATTTTACCGGTAACGAGAGTCCGGGTTCTGAAAAAATCCATGGTGTACCTATTTCTTTGTCAGATAGGAATTTTTTTAAAGTTCCGGAATGTGCCTGGAAGCGTTATTTGGGCGACATTCCTGACGGTTGTATTAGCAGCAGCCCCGACAGGGGTGTCGCGTTGGGCGGTTTTGGGGCCGGTTCATTTATGTACACTATAAACGGTTCTTTTGGCCCTTTTCAGACGTTTGATAGTACGCTCTATAAAGGCATATGGCTTCCTGAAGCCGCGTTTCACGTATTTGAAAAAAAAGGGAATAAAAAACCTGAAGTAAAATGTTTGGCGACCGGGCGGTATCTCAAAAAAGCCTGGGATAAAATCAGAACGGGAGATGGCATTTATTATGGACTGCAGCCCAAGGGATGGATTTCATATAACTGTTTTGAAACAGATATCAGCCAGAAGTTTTTCAGCCCCATTATACCGCATAACTACCGGGAGACATCATATCCTGTGGGGATATGGCAGTTTAAATTTTATAATCCCACGGATGAAAATATCGAGATTGGGGTAATGCTTACCTTTCCCGGGGTTTATGTCGGAGAGAATATCAGTGAACGCCAATTTAAAAATTCTCCTATCAGGCCATGCCTACCGGCAGGCAGGGAGAAAGATATAACCGGCGTAGTTATGAGGTCTAAAAAAGGTATTGGAGAGTGGTGTATTGCTTCTAAGGAATTAGATGGAGGGTCTGTTTCATATACGACGAGTTGGAATGGAAAAGGAAGCGGTGCGGATATCTGGGGGCAGTTTAAAAGCGGCGGTGTTTTGAATAATGGAAACCTTGATGATTCCCATAAAGCGGCCGCGGTAGCGGTAAATTTTAAGCTCAAACCGGGAGAAGAACGTATTGTTCCTTTTGTTATATCCTGGGATTTTCCGCTGGTGAGGTTTAATTCCGGGACTGAATGGTGGAAAAAATATACAGAGTATTTTAGCCGCGGCGGAAATAATAGCGCGGCTATTGCTAAAGAAGCACTGAATAATTATGGAAAGTGGGAAAAGAAAATTGATGATTGGATGCGTCCGGTTATTAATAATAAAAAATACCCGGATTGGTTGAAATGTGCCGCTTTTAATGAGTTATATTATAACCAGATTGGCGGATGTTTTTATGAAGCGGGTTTAAGGAGCGGCCATGACCGGGAGTTTATGGGCCTTCATGAGGATGACCATAAACATTATGTTATGGAAAGCCCTGTGTATACTTCCGCGAATACACTTGATGTAAGACACTATTCTTCTATCGTTTTCGCGAAGTTCTGGCCTCAGATTGAACGTGATGCTTTGAGATGTTTTGTTGATGGGACGCTGTATTTTCAATTCGAGAAACCCGTTCCGAAAGGGCTTGTTCCTCATGATGTTGGAGATCCGAGAAAATGCGATCCTTTTTTTAAATTTGATGTGTACCGTCATGATATTCCCGACCTTGTGTACTGGAAGGATTTATCACCGAAATTCGTACAGCAGTGCTGGCGTTATTATTATCTTTATGAGGACAGGGATTTTTTGGATTATGTATGGCCTGCCTGTAAAGCTGTATATGGTTTTATGAAATCAACGGATAAAAATAAAGATTATTTGCCTGATAATAGCGGGTCGGACAATACATATGACGCGTGGGGGTTGTATGGGACAAGCCTTTTATGCGGCGGACTTTGGGTTGGCTCGCTTGAATGTTTTGAGCAGATGGCAATAATTAAAAAAGACCCAATTTTGCCGGAGGTGAGAGAGTGGCTGGAAAATGCTAAAAAGAATCTTGATGCCCAACTGTGGATGCCCGGCAAAGAGTATTATAAGATGGACACCAAAGGCAAATTTCCAACCGCTATCATGAGTGACGGGTTAAATGGACAGTTATATTGCGGTAAATACGGGTTGGCTGATATTTTACCCGGGGAAAGAATGAAAGTTCATCTGCTTCAAACTTTTGAAAGGTGTGTGAAGCCGATGAAGGATTATACTGGAGACGGCATTGGAGATATTGGAGCAATAAATGCTATTAAGGAAGATGGAACCTTGATTGGGACATTGCAGTCGGATGAAGTCTGGACAGGTTCAACATATTTTCTCGCGGCTTTGATGTATCATGCCGGATTAAAAAAAGAGGCATTACATACTGCTTACGGTGTTTATTTTAACACGTATGAAAATCCGAAAACAGCATTCTGGTTTAATACACCTGAAAGCTGGCGGGTGCCCACCATGAAAGCGCGTCCGTCAGGCCCGGAACAGTATCAAAGGCCCCGGGCCATATGGGAACTTCTTTTGGAAATTGA
>JAGLLT010000050.1 GCA_023140385.1 Candidatus Omnitrophota bacterium | reverse complement strand
AGGCGAAAGAGGTTAAAAAAATTGATTACAAGGATGTAATTACCCTTCAAAATTATATTAACGAAAGGGGTAAAATTGTTCCTTCAAGGATTACGGGTACCTGTGCCAGGCACCAAAGACAACTTGTTACGGGTATCAAGAGAGCCCGCTATATGGCTCTTTTATCCTATACTTCCAAGCATTAACTTTTACAGATTTGGTTGTTTTGATTAAACGCGTAGAGAGGTAAGCATATGATTGAAGTTATTCTAAAGGTTGATGTTGATAAGCTGGGTTGTAAAGGTGAAGTAAAAAAGGTGAAGAACGGCTATGCCAGAAATTTTTTGATACCTAAGGGGCTGGCCCTGGAGTCGTCTTCGGCCAGCGTCAAGATTTTAAAAGAAGAACAGGTTAAGCAAAGATTTAAAGAAGAAAAGGAAAAAGAAAACGCTCTGGCTTTGGCCGCGGAGTTGTCTTCGCACTCTTATACAATCTCCAGAAAGGCCGGTGTAGATGATAAACTCTTTGGGGCGGTTACGGCCCAGGATATAGCAGACTGCGTCAGGCAGAAGACAGGAGAGATTGACAAAAAGAAAATTCAGTTGGAAGAGCCGATAAAACAGCTTGGAGTTTACCAGATTCCGGTTAAAGTCTATCCAGAGGTTATAGCTACCATTAAGGTGTGGATAGTGAAAGAATAATGAATGGGACCAGGCTTAAGAACAACTTAATTGAACGTGTGCCGCCGCAAAATTTAGAGGCTGAAAGTGCCGTTTTAGGATCGATGTTGATTGAAGAGTCAGCCGTTTCCTCCGCTATTGAGCTTTTAAAAGAAGAAGATTTTTATAAAAGTTCAAATGGCAAAATCTTTTTAACTATCTGCAATTTATTCTCCCAAAATAAAGCTATAGATTTAATAATCGTCACCGAAGAACTTAAAAAGCGGGGATTGCTGGATGAAGTTGGCGGCCCCGCTTATTTGATGTCGCTGTCCGCCGATGTTCCTACCGCCGCTAACGTAGAGCATTACGCGAAAATTGTCAGGGAAAAAAGTGTTCTGCGCAAATTGATTAACACCGCGACGCAAATTATTACCGATGGTTATGAAGAGAAGGATGGAGATGTGGAAGTCCTTCTGGATAGATCTGAAAAGGCAATTTTTGACATTACAAGCAGAAAAATAGAGCCGAGCTTTACGCCTTTAAAGGACATTATTAAAGATAGCATTGAGACTATTGACAATCTTTATCAAAGGAAGACCCATATAACCGGAATTGCTACCGGTTTTACTAAGTTTGACGTGATGACTGCCGGACTGCAGGTTTCAGATCTTATAGTCGTTGCCGGAAGGCCGTCTATGGGGAAGACTTCCCTGGCATTGTGTATGGTTGAAAACGCGGCTGTTAAGCAAGGGCTGCCGGTAGCGGTTTTTAGTCTGGAAATGTCCAAGGAGCAGTTGGTTCAGAGGATGCTTTGCTCGCACGCCAGAGTGAATTTACAAAACGTAAGAACCGGATATTTATCACAGCAAGACTGGCCTAATCTGACTAACGCGGCAGGCCGTCTTTCAGAAGCGCCTATCTATATTGATGATACAGCCGGTATTTCCGTTCTGGAGTTAAGGGCCAAGGCAAGAAGGCTTAAGTCTCAGTTTGATATTAAGCTTATTATGCTTGATTATTTACAGCTTATGGATGGTAAAAGCAGGTCTGACAACAGGCAGCAGGAGATTTCCGATATCTCAAGGGCATTAAAGTCCCTGGCCAGGGAACTGCGTGTGCCGGTAATAGCTGTCAGCCAGCTTTCCCGCGCCGTGGAAAGCAGAATAGACCGTAAGCCTCAGCTTTCTGATTTGAGGGAGTCGGGCGCTATAGAGCAGGATGCTGACGTAGTTGTCCTGCTGTTAAGGGAGGAATATTATACCCCTACCGAAGAAAATAAGGGAAAGGCTGAAGTAAACATTGCCAAACAGAGAAACGGGCCCACCGGATCTATGTTTTTAACCTTTATAAAAGAGTTTGCCAGGTTTGAAAATTATGCCCAGGAAGAGGCTATGCTATAAGGCGGTTTTTTTGGCCGAAAAAACTTTAAGGATTTAGGTTTACTTTTAAGAAATAATATGATAATATACTAAAAAATGAGTAAAAAATTTTTTTTTATCATAGCTTTCCTTATACTATTGAACCAATATGCAAATTTAACCGCTCAGGCGAATGATTTGGACAAGCTGATAACGGACATTAAGGTAAGAGAAAATAAGCTAATCAGCACATCTACAATTCTTTCTAAGATTAAAATAAAGATAGGTTCTGTTTTTTCTCAAAATGTTTTAAACGAAGATATTAAAAATCTTTACGCGACCGGCTATTTTACAGATATTAGTGTGGATTTGGGAGAATATGAAAGCGGGGTGGCGGTTACTTTTATCGTTACCGAGAAGGCTCTTCTGAAAGAGATAATTTTTAAGGGAAACGTACAAATTAGGGCTGATAGGCTGAAAAAATTAATAGAATCTGAGATTGATCAGCCGCTTGACTATATGCGGTTAAAGCAGGATATAGCAAAAATAAAAGCGTTTTATATTAAAGAAGGCTACAATTTAGTTTTAGTTGAAGAGGAGGTTTTGATAGATAGGGAGTCGGGTGAAGCCAGAGTTTTTATTTTAGTGGATGAGAGCAAGAGATACCGCATTAAAGCTATTAAAATTGAGGGCAACAAGGCCATATCCGCTAAGGAAATTTTGAAATCGATTAAAACACGGCGCGATACGCTTCTTACGTCAGGTTTTTTTTCTCAGAAGCAATTTGATGCCGACATAAAAATAATAAACAAACTCTATACTGATAGAGGATATTCAAGTGTCAGCTTGAGCTATGAGGTGGAATACGATAAAGATAAGGGGGAGATGGCGCTTGTTGTAAAGATTGAGGAAGGCTCCAAGTATATGGTTGGAGAGATAAAAGTAAAGGGCAATGAAGTTGTCAGCGAAGAGGAGATAAGAGACGTATTGACTTTGTCCGAAGGCTCAACTTACATTCCCGACAGTGTGGAAAAAGATGTAGCCGCTATAAATGAAATCTACTTTGAGAAGGGCTATATATCAGCTGGAACAGCACCCGATGTTATTTTTAATAAAGAACTTCAGCAAATGAATATCACCTATAGCATAGAGGAAAGAGAGCGGGTTTACATAGAGAGGATTGAAATAAGGGGAAACGATAAGACCAAAGATATAGTTATCAGAAGAGAACTGGCGGTAACTCCCGGCGGCGTCTTTGATGGAAAAAAGTTAAGAAGAAGCAAGCGAAATCTAAATAATCTTGGTTATTTTGAAGAGATCACTTATGATACAGAGCCGGGTTCTGCTCCGAACAAGAAAAATTTAATTGTTAATGTAAAGGAAACAAAAACCGGCGAGGTCAGTTTTGGCGCGGGCTATAGTTCGGTAGATAAGTTTATTGGTTTTGTGGAGCTGAGGCAGCGCAACTTTGATTATAAAAACTTTCCTACCCTTACCGGGGATGGCCAGCAGGTAACCGTAAGATGTGAGTTTGGAAGTGAGAAGAAGCGTTATGACTTAAGTTTTACCGAGCCTTGGCTTTTTAATAAGCCGGTTTCTTTCGGATTTGACCTTTACAACCGGTACAGGTCAAGAGATATTTATGAGGAAAACAGATTGGGAGGTGACCTGCGTTTAGGTTGGCGGTTCGGAGATAACCTGAGATTAAATAGTATGTACAAGCTTGAAGAGATAGAGCTTGGAGATATTCCTGATTGGATTACCAGAGAGAACGTGCCGGACGTTTGGGAAGAAGAAGGCAGAAATACGCTGAGCAGTTTTTCTCTAACTCTAATCAGGGATACCAGGGATAACGTTTTTAATCCTAAAAGCGGCGGAACAATTGAGAATTCAATAGAAGCAACGGGGGGACTTTTGGGAGGAGATAGAGAATTTATTAAATATTATAGCGACCTTAATTGGTACTTTACACACTTTGAAAAGTTTACCTTTGAAGTAAGGCTCCGGGGAGGCGTAGCTGATAAATACAATGGTACTAATATGGTTCCCATTTATGAAAGGTTTTATGCCGGCGGCGCTAATACAATTAGAGGTTACCGTGAGAGGCACGTAGGTCCTAAAAAGTGCGGAGAACCTGTAGGCGGGAACTCTATGCTGATTGGTAACCTGGAATATACTTTTCCGGTAATGAAAAATATCAAAGGAGCGGTGTTTTATGATGTAGGCAATGTCTGGAGTGAAGTTAGAGGCTTTGCTGACGGCTTTAAGTCCGGCGCGGGATTGGGCGTAAGAGTAAAGACTCCCATTGGTCCGGTTAAACTGGATTATGGCTTTAGGCTTAGTGACGATCCCGGAGATAAAAAAGATGGTAGATTTCATTTTAGCATGAGTAGAGGATTTTAAAAAAACGCGGGAGGTTTTTTGATGAATAAGTTATTGAAGATATGGGTGTTGGCGGTATTGTTTTCTTTGGTTTCAACTTTGGCGATTAATAGTCTTAGTTTCGCGGAAGCTAAATTCGGCTATGTTGACTTTGTTAAAGTTTTTAATAATTACAAAAAAACGATTACGGCTGAAGAAAAGCTGGGGAAGAAGGGGAAGAAGAAGCAGGTAGAGCGCGAGAAGCTGGTATCTCAAATAAAAAAAATAAAAGATCAGATAGAAATATCCAGTGAAAAAGAAAAAGAAAAGAAAAAGAAAGACATTGCCGAGAAAATAAAAAAACTGCAGGAATTTGATAAAAAAGTGAGTAAGGAGCTGTTAAAAGAAAAAGATGACGCGGCTAAAGAAATTATAAAAGAATTTGATGGAGTGATTAAGGAAATCGCGAAAAAGGATGGCTATACGTTTATTTTTAACCAGCGATTTATATTATATGGTGATAGTAGTTGTGATTTAACGGAGAAGGTTCTCGATACCTTAAACAAACGGTATAAAGGTAGATAACTAATTTATAGAGGTTGTCGGTATGAAAACAACACTTAAGGAAATAGCGAAATTAGTTGATGGCACGGTAATTGGAGATGAAAACATAGCAATTACGGGCATCTCAGGGATAAAGGAGGCTAAAAAAGGTGACTTGACCTTTATTGCTAACAATAAATATTTATCCCTGGCGGAAACGACCAACGCGTCCGCCATTTTAACCTCTGAAGAAATTCAGGCGGCGCCGAAGTCAATAATCAAGACCAAGAATCCATCTCTGGCTTTTGCCAAATTGGTATCTTTGCTCGCTCCTAATGAAATAAAACATCCTGAGGGTATTCATCCGGCTGCTATTATAGGAGAAAACGTTAAGTTGGGTAAAAACGTAGCTGTTCAGGCGTACGCGGTTATTGAGGATAACGCCAGAATAGGCGACGGCTCTATAATCTACAGCGGTGTCTATATCGGCCAGCATACAACAGTTGGTAAGGATGTTTTGATATATCCGGGTGCCGCGGTTAGAGAGCGGATAATCATAGGTGATAGAGTTATCATTCATTCAGGCAGTGTCATCGGCAGTGACGGCTTTGGATTCGCGACTGTTAAGGGAGTCCACCATAAGATTCCTCAGATAGGGACGGTGGTTTTGGAGGATGACGTTGAAATTGGCGCCAATGTGACAATTGATAGGGCGCGCTTTGATAAAACTGTTGTAGGCAGAGGAACCAAGATTGATAATTTGGTGCAGATTGCCCACAACGTAATAATTGGTGAAAATTCCATAGTTGTGGCTCAGACGGGCATTTCAGGAAGCACTGTCATAGGTAAAGAGGTTATTTTGGCCGGCCAGTCCGGTATGGTTGGCCACATAACGATCGGAGATAATTCTGTAGTAGCCGCCCAGGCGGGAGTGACCAAATCAGTACCGCCGAATTCGAAGGTTTCGGGATACCCGGCTAAACCGCACCATATGGCTAAGAGAGTAAATGCCTGCGTCCAGAGACTGCCGGAGATGTTTAGAGAAATCAAAGAGCTTAGGAAAAGAGTTGAAGAGTTGGAAAGAGAAAATCAGAAACTCAAAGAAACCGTTTAGTTTTTTAGAAGGGATTTATGCAAAAACAAAAAACCATTCAGCGCGAAATGGCCTTCAGCGGAATAGGGATACATACCGGCAAAGAAGTTAACGTTAAATTTAAACCGGCTTTGGCGGATACAGGCATTTACTTTATCAGGGTTGATTTAGAGGAAAAGCCCCTGATAAAAGCTCATATATCAAAAATAACAGAACCCTCAAGACGCCTCAGGCGGACGTCCGTGGGTTTTAATTTAAAAGAAGGAAGCGTTGAGATTCACACAATTGAACATATAATGTCGGCTCTGTGCGGCATGGGCATTGATAATATCATAATTGAGCTGGACGCTGAGGAGTTGCCGGGTTTGGACGGAGGCGCCCAGGGTTTTGTGGAGGTCATAAAAAAGGCGGGAGTAGAGGAGCAGGACGCGGAGAGAGAGTTCTTGACTATAAAAACCCCCGTTTGGATTCAGGAGGGCTGCAGGTCTTTGGTGGTTTTGCCCGCCAGCAATTTTGAGATATCTTATACTTTAAACTATGACAATCCTCTTCTTAGTTCGCAGTATTTAAACCTTTCCATTAATCCTGAAACTTTTGAAAAAGAAATTGCGCCTTCAAGAACATTTTGTCTGGAAGAAGAAGTTGAAGCCTTAAAAAAGATGGGTTTAGGTAAAGGCGCCAACTATGAAAATACAATTGTAATTGGTAAAAAGGGTGTTATTGATAACCGGCTAAGGTTTGAAAACGAATTCGTCCGCCATAAAATAGCCGATTTAATAGGTGACTTGTATCTTTTAGGGTGTCCTCTGGTAGGCCATGTTATTGCTATAAAGAGCGGTCATTCGCTTAATATAAAGTTTGTTCAGAAGCTGTTTAAGTACCTTAAAAAAACCAAAGAGGCCGGCATAAAGGCCCCCTTGGCATATATGGGCGGGCCGCCTCCTTTAGATATCAATGCTATTCACAGCATTTTACCGCATAGATATCCTTTTTTGCTGATTGATAAAATAATTGAGTTAGAAGAAGACAGGCGGGCAGTCGGCGTTAAAAATGTTACTGTGAATGATTACTTTTTTATGGGGCATTTTCCGGGACGCCCGATTATGCCGGGAGTTTTAATTGTTGAGGCAATGGCTCAGGTAGCCGGCGTCCTCCTTTTAAGCAAGCCTTCCAGCGCCGGAAAAATCGCGTATTTTATGAGTATGGAAAAGGTTAAGTTCAGAAAAACGGTAGTTCCGGGTGATCAGTTGATTTTAGAGGTTGATATAGTAAAAATTAAATCAAAGACCGGTCAGGTTCATACCAGGGCGTTGGTTGATGACGTTCTTGTGTCTGAAGCTGACTTAAGGTTTAGCTTAGTCAAGGCGTAAAGGCATTATGAAAATCCATCCAACGGCTTTAGTTCATCGTAAAGCTGAATTAGCCAATGATGTAATAATTGGTCCCTATACTATTATAGAAGAAAATGTGAAGATTGATTCCGCAACCGAAATAGGAAGTCATTGCCTGATAACCGGACATACCTCAATAGGCAAAGGCTGCCGTTTTTTTACGGGCGCGGTTATCGGTTCGCCGCCGCAGGACTTAAAGTATAAAGGTGAAGTTTCTTTTCTGGATATCGGTAAGGGGAATACCATCAGGGAGTACGTGACCATAAATCCTGCTACCAAAGAAGGAGGAAAGACCAGAATAGGCGATAGTAATTTACTTATGGCATATTCTCACGTAGCCCATGATTGCTGCTTGGGCAGTAATATTGTAATTGCCAACGCCGCTACGCTGGCTGGATTTGTAACTATAGAGGATAGTGTTATCTTGGGCGGCTTGGTAGGCGTTCATCAGTTTACCAGAATTGGAACTCTTGCTTTTATTGGCGGTTGTTCCAAGGTGGTTCAGGATGTTTTGCCTTACTCTTTGTGTGACGGGCATCCGGCAACTATGCGTGGGCTGAACATTATCGGATTAAGAAGGGCCGGGTTTGAGGCAAAGGCGAGAAGTAGTTTAAAAAACGCCTTTAAATTACTTGCCACGGCGAAAATTTCTACTCTACACGCCATAAAAAAAATCGAAAAAGAGATTGAGATGTCCGCGGAGATCACCTACCTTATAAATTTCATAAAAAGTTCAAAAAGAGGCATTTGCAGTTAATGAAATGTCTCGGGCTAATTGCCGGCAATGGACGGTTTCCGATTGCGGCGGCTGTTTCAGCCAAAAAGCGTGGTATTAAAATTACTGCCGTTGCCTTTATCGGAGAGACGTCAAAAAGTTTAGAAAAGCTGGTTGAAAAAATTTTCTGGATAAGAATAGGAGAACTGGCTAAGCTATTTGAGATTTTTGAAAGAGAAAACATAAAAGAGGCAATTATGGCCGGCCAGATAAGGCCGATTCATCTTTTTAAACCCTGGATAAAAAAAGATGCGGCTCTTAAAAGTTTCTTGAGAAGGGTTAGGGATAGGAGGGGGGATTCTCTGCTTGAAAGTATCGCGGAGGAGCTTAGTAAAAAAGGGATTAAGCTTCTGGACTCATCATTTTTGTTAAGTGAGAGTCTGGCAGAGGAGGGTGAGTTGACTGCTAGAGTACCTACCGCTGATGAGTGGGAAAACATAAAGTTTGGCAAGATAATCGTAAAAGAAATTGCTGGTTTAGGTATTGGTCAGACCATAATCGTTAAAAATAAAGCTATACTGGCAGTTGAAGCTATAGAAGGTACGGATAAGGCTATCAGGCGCGCCGTGAGATTGGGAGGAAGCGGAGCGATTGTCGTAAAGGCTTCCCGGCCCAACCATGATATGCGTTTTGATATACCGGTAATTGGCCTTAAGACTTTAAAAGTTCTTAAAAAAGCAAAAATTAAAGTGTTGGCCGTTGAAGCGGGAAAAACTCTTTTGATTGATAAGCAAAAGTTTCTTAAAGAAGCCGATAGATTAAATATTTCGATAATTGCCTTCTAATTTCCATTCAGGAAAT
Source organism: Candidatus Omnitrophota bacterium (assembly GCA_023140385.1). Lineage (GTDB taxonomy): Bacteria > Omnitrophota > Gorgyraeia > JAGLLT01 > JAGLLT01 > JAGLLT01. The sequence continues at coordinate 7,026 of JAGLLT010000050.1, read as the reverse complement.
CAATAATATATTCAGCCGCTCTCTTACTTGCCCCAGTAGTTCCTAATAATTTTTTTACCTCGAAAAGTTCTTTTTTTATTTGTTCTAACTTATTTTCATCAGCCAGGGTGCTTGCGACAAAGCCGGCAATTTCCCGTGGGTGTGTGTCGTATTGAATAAATTCAGGTACAATTTTTTTACCCGCGGCTATATTTACCAACCCGATATAAGGAATTTTTATCAAACTTTTTATAAAGAGCCAGCTTAAAAAAGTTACTTTATAAATGACCACCATAGGTACTTGCAAAATAGCCGCTTCCAGGGTGGCTGTTCCGGAGCAGACGAGGGCAAAGTCAGAAATCGACAACAAGTTGTATACATTATTGACCAACAATCTGGCCGGCAGTTTATTAACTTTTAATATTTCTCCGTAAACTTTTTCATCTATCGAGGGAGATCGGATTATCAGAAATTGCAGGTCCTTATTTTTTTTATAAAGAAGAGAGGCGGTATTAAGCATAATAGGAAGAACTTTGCGTACTTCATTTTCTCTTGAGCCCGGCAGGAGAGTAATTATCGGCCTTGAGTCGTCAAGATGATTATTGGTGATTATCACTTGCCTGAAATCGGAAGGTTTAGTGGTCTCAATAAGCGGGTGGCCCGTAAAAAAAACAGTTATTCCTTCTTTTTTATAGAATTCTTCTTCAAATTTAAATATAACTATCATCCGATCGATCAGATTTTCAATAAGCTTAACGCGTTTTTTACCCCAGGCCCAGATCTGGGGGCTGATGTAATAGATAATAGGTATTTTTCTTTTCTTAAGTTCTTTGGCTATTTTTAAGTTAAAGCCCGGGTAATCAACCAATATGACAGCGTCGGGTTTAATTTGGTCAATTTTTTCCAGAATGAGCTTGAAAGCATATTTAAATTTTCTTAAATTTTTAATTACTTCCAAAAAGCCGATTACGGCAATAGAAGTTAGGTCATAGTAAATTTCCGCCCCGGCGTTTTTCATTAACCTGCCGCCCAGGCCGCCAATTTCAATATTATGAGATCGTTCTTTTAGCGCGTTAATAAGGTGGGCCGCGTGCAGGTCGCCGGAGGATTCACCGGCGATAATAACTATCTTTTTCGGCATTTTTTTGTACCGTGTATTTTACGTAAAATATCAAAAGCAGTTTTAAGGGCCAGCCGGGCATCTTCCCCGGAGACAATTGGCCTTTTTTTCGTTTTAACACAGCTTAGGAAGGATTGTATTTCAGCTTTCAATGGCTCTTGCTTTTGTATATTAATGCTCTTTTTTTCTATTTTACCTCCCTTTTTACGGTAAATTAACGCCTCCTGTGAAATATAGTCGAGTGAGATGTAGGTATTTTTCTGAAAAATCCTTATTTTTCTGACTATCTCCCGGGAAACTCGGCTGGCCGTAATGTTGCAGACTGTCTTGTTGGCAAAAAGGAGACGGGCGTTGGCGATGTCTTCATGGGGGGATAAGACGCTGACTCCGACCGCGTCTAATCTTTTTACCCTGGATTTTACCAAATGCAAAATAATGTCAATGTCGTGGATCATCAGATCCAAGACAACTCCGACATCGGTTCCCCGCGGCTGATATGAGCCGAGGCGGTGACACTCTATGAATTTAGGTTTATCAATTATTTTTTTTAAAGCTTTGACGGCGGCGTTAAATCTTTCGATGTGGCCTACCTGAAGAATGACCTTATTTTTTTTGGCGGCCTTCAAAAGTTTGTCAGCCTGGCTTAAGTTTTCGGTAATCGGCTTTTCAATAAGAACATGTACTTTATGCCGGATAAAGTCCATGGCGATTTTATAATGGAGTTTGGTTGGCACCACGATGCTTACCGCCTCAACCCGGCCCAACAACTCTCTGTAATTATAAAAAGCGCGGGTATTATTTTGTCTGGCTACTTCATCTGCCTGTTTTTTTAGTATGTCACAAACGCCAACTTGCTCTATGCCTTTTGTCTCGGAATATATCCTGGCATGGGAGCGTCCCAAATGACCTACGCCTATAACAGCTGTTTTTATTTTTTTCAAATTTTTATCTCTTTTCAATTAAGATACAGCGATTTGTTTAAAGAAATTATAGCACTTAATAATCTTAGGCGCAAGAAAATTTATCTCGCCGGCGAAGTTATTGATTATGCTAAGGCCAAATTTTATCTCGACAACTTTATAGCCCTATGATACAATACTGTTTACGTAAATATGTTAATGAAAGGATAAAATGCGTAAGTCTAATGATTACAGAAGGTTAATTTCGTTTGTCCGCCCGCACCGCGGAATGTTTGTTAGCTCTGTTTTTCTTATGCTTAGTTCATCTGTTCTGGATAAGGTGGCTTCAATAGGGCTTATTATTCCTTTTGTTAGTATCTTGATAGCCGGCCGCCGGATTGAAATGCCGGCTGAAGTAAACCTGCCAGGATTTGTCAGCAGTTTTGTGCAAGCTGTATTTAGCTATCTCAACTCCTTAGAGCCGCTTAGACTGCTTAATCTGTTAGTTGTAAGCATGCTGGTTGCTTTTTTGCTCAAGGGAATATCCTCTTTTTTTCATAGTTACCTAATGAATAAATTAAGCCTGCGCGTTGTGACAGATATAAAAAATATAATTTACCGCAAACTGCTCAGACTTTCATTGGACTTTTATAGCAAATCACGTGCCGGACAGCTTGTCTCAAGGATTACTTATGATGCCGGTATTGTGCAAAACGCCGTCGCTGAAGGACTAAGGGACTTAATATTTGAAAGCGTTGAACTAATAGTACTTTTTTTTGCTATTACCAGTATTATTTTGGTCTTTGGTATACCGGGCTATTTAATTTTCATTATGCTGGTGATTTTGCCGGCTGTGGCTTATCCGGTCGTTCGACTCGGCAAAAAACTGCGCTCTATAAGCACCAGCGCTCAAAAAAAGATGGGCGATGTAAATTCTATATTGTACGAAACTTTTTCAGGCATTAGGATTGTTAAGGCTTTTGATATGGCTTCCTATGAAGAAGAAAAATTTAGAAAAGAGAACGAGGGCTTCTTCAGAATTATGCTTAAGTCGGCAAAGAGGATGATGGCGATCAGTCCCATATCTGAATACGTGGCTGTTGTTGCCGGGATGATTGTTATTTTTATCGGGGTCAAGCTGGTTATTACAGGTGAACTCAATCCTGGAGCATTTATAGCCTTTGTTGGTTGCCTTTTACAGTTGATAAAACCCTTTAAGAGATTAAGCAAGGTTCATGGTATAAATCAGCAAGCCCTGGCGGCGGCTACCAGAATCTTCGAACTTCTTGATAAAGAACCGACGGTAAAAGATGAAAAGAATGCTGTCAGGCTGGAAGGGTTTAAAGATAAAATTGTTTTTAAAGACGTCCGCTTTAAATACGATAATCATGAGGTATTAAAAAATATTGACCTGAATGTCTTAATGGGAGACGTGATTGCCATTGTCGGGAAGAGCGGAGTCGGCAAAACTACCTTGGTAAATCTTATCCCACGTTTTTATGATGTAACAGGCGGCTGTATTTATATAGACGGGCATAAAATAAAAGATATATCACTTTCCTCTCTAAGAAATCAAATAGGTATTGTTGCTCAGGAGACGGTGCTTTTTAACGATACGGTGAAGGCTAATATCTCTTATGGCAAAATTAATGCGACCTCCGAAGAGATTGAAAAAGCTGCTCGGATAGCCAACGCTGATGGCTTTATTGAGAAACTTCCCCAAAAGTACCTAACTTTAGTAGGGGATAGAGGCTTCAGGCTTTCCGGTGGAGAAAAGCAGCGCTTGGCAATAGCCCGGGCTGTATTAAAAAACTCACCCATATTAATATTAGATGAGGCTACTTCACAATTAGATAGCGAGAGTGAGAGATTGGTACAGGAAGCTTTTGATCATTTGATAGAAGGAAGAACGGTATTTATTATTGCCCACAGGCTCTCAACTGTGAAGCACGCGTCGCGCATCATCGTTCTGGATGAGGGCAGGATCGCGGAAACCGGTACTCATCAAGAGCTTATAGAAAAAGGCGGTCTATATGCAAAGTTGTGCAATCTGCAGTTTCAGAGTTAGAGATAAAAAGGCTTGCAATGTAAAAAGATTATGCTATAATAATACGCCAGTATATTTTCGTATCTAAGTAAGAAATAAGGAGGATGTTTGTGACTACAGAATTAATTAAACTATTTTTAGAAGCAGGATTGCATTTTGGCCATCAAACCAAGCGCTGGAATCCTAAAATGGGAAAATTCATCTACGGAGAAAGAAACGGCGTTTATATAATAGATCTCAAGAAAACCGCGGATTTATTAAACAGCGCCCGTGATTTCCTGAAAGAGACAGCTTCCAGCGGTAACAGCATTCTCTTTGTGGGTACCAAAAAACAGGCCCAGAGTATTGTCAGTCAGGAGGCCCAGAGATGTGGTATGTTTTATGTAATCAATAGATGGTTGGGCGGCATGTTAACCAACTTTGAAACTATTAGAAAAAGCGTAAAACGCTTCAATAAGATTAAAGATATGCAGGAAGACGGCACTCTTAAGAAGCTCTCTAAAAAAGAGACCGCGTCAATTACTAAGGAATTTGAAAAACTAACCAGAAATTTAGGTGGTATAGTTAAAATGGATAAGCTGCCCGGTGCCTTATTTGTTATAGATCCCAAGAGGGAAAGTATAGCTATTAAAGAAGCCGAGAAGCTGAATATTCCTGTTGTTGCCCTAATTGACACAAACTGTGATCCGGATGGAATAGACTATCCTGTTCCTGGTAATGACGACGCTATAAGGGCTATAAAGCTTATTACCATGCTGGTTACCGATAGTATTATTGAAGGTAGGCAGGATTACTTGGAGGTAGAAGAAACCAAACGCCTTAAGGAAGAAGAGGAACAGGTAAAAGAGGAGTTGAAGGATAAGAAGCAGAAGGCCAAAAAAGAAGAGAAGCCAAGCAAAAAAGCCCCTGATAAAATCCAGCCAAAACGCGCAAAAGCTAAAACAGAGAAAAAAGAATCACCTTCAAAGAGCTAATTATTTCATATCACTCAAAATTAAAAAGGACGAAGGATGAAAATTACCGAAAGCATAAAAAAATTACGGGAAAAAGCCGGTGCCGGCATTATGGAATGTAAAAGTGTTTTAACTGAAACCGGCGGCGACATAGATAAGGCCCTGGTGCTTTTAAGGAAAAAAGGGCTTTTGACGGCTCGCCAAAAGGCGGACAGAGTTGCCAAAGAGGGAAGAGTAGAAATTTATCTGCACACCAATGCTAAAATCGGCGTACTCATTGAGGTAAACTGTGAAACTGACTTTGTGGCTAAATGCGATGACTTTAGGGAATTTACCAGAAATCTGGCTATACAGGTAGCAGCCAGCAACCCCTTATATATCAGCAAGAAGGATATTTCGCCTGAGGAAATTGAGAAGGAAAGGGATATAATCAGAGCGCAGATAAAGGATAAACCTGAGAACATCATTGAAAAGATAGTCGACGGTAAAATACAGAAGTACTATGAAGAAGTTTGTTTGCTGGAGCAGCCTTTTGTGAAAGATGACAAAATTAAAATCAATGATTGTTTGAATTCCATAGTGGGTAAGATAAGAGAGAATATTGTCATAAAGAGATTTATCAGGTATGAACTAGGAGAGAGGCTTCCCAAAGATGCCGATTAGCAAGAAACCGGTTTTTAAGAGAGTGTTGCTTAAGTTAAGCGGGGAATCGCTTCAGGGCAGTAAAGGTTATGGTATAGATCCGGAAAGTATTATCTCCATTGCCAAACAGGTGAAGGGCGTAAGGAGTTTAGGAGTAGATGTGGCAGTTGTTATTGGTGCCGGCAATATATTTCGCGGTATTCCGGCCTCGAAAAAGGAAGGCATAGACCGCTCAACGGCAGATTATATGGGAATGCTGGCTACCGTAATAAATGGATTGGCACTACAGGATAGTCTTGAAAAGCTCGGAGTGGACACCAGAGTTCAGACGGCCATAGAGATGAATGAGCTGGCTGAGCCGTATATCAGAAGGCGTGCCATAAGGCATCTTGAAAAAAAAAGAGTTGTGATTTTTGCGGCAGGAACAGGTAATCCTTATTTTACTACCGATACGGCCGCGGCTTTACGAGCTATAGAAATTGATGCTGATATTATTCTGAAGGCTACCAAGGTTGATGGTGTTTACACTCATGATCCTAAAAAAAATAAGAAAGCGAGGAAGATTAACTCGTTAACATATATGGAATTTTTAAAAAAGGGCTTAAGAGTAATGGACCTAACAGCGGTTAGCCTTTGTATGGATAATAAACTGCCAATTATAGTTTTTAATCTTCTTAAAAAAGGTAATATCAGACGTGTAATAATGGGTGATAAAATAGGCACTCTTATTAAATAGTTAAACAGGAGAAGACTATGGTTGATCGGATTATGAATGAGACGGAGCAGAAAATGAAGAGAACTCTGGTGATTACCCAGGGAGAGTTTTCTGCCATTCATACCGGGCGCGCATCAAAGTCACTGGTGGAAGGGCTTAAGGTTGATTATTACGGTAACCAGACTCCGCTAAAGCAATTAGCAAATATCTCTACTCCTGAAGCCAGACTAATTGTTATTCAACCCTGGGACCCGTCTTCTTTTGAGTCCATTGAAAAGGCAATATTTAAATCTGACCTGGGGCTGACCCCCAATAATGACGGTAAAGTAATTCGCGTCAATGTTCCTCAGCTGACACAGGAAAGAAGGGAGAGTTTAGTTAAGGTTGTTAAGTCCCTGGCTGAAGAGGGGAAAGTTGCTATCAGGGCCGTAAGAAGAGATGTCAATGAAAAGCTAAAGAAAGCTAAGAATTCCGGTGATATTACGGAAGATGATGAATTTAAATTTCATAGTAAGATTCAGGAGTTAACTGATAGTTATACTAAAGAGATGGATAGTATTTTAGAGAAGAAGCAGACGGAAATAAGAGAAATATAAGTGGGCCGCTAGCTCATCAGGTAGAGCACATCCCTTTTAAGGATGGGGTAGAAGGTTCGAGTCCTTCGCGGCTCA
>JAGLLT010000005.1 GCA_023140385.1 Candidatus Omnitrophota bacterium | reverse complement strand
AAGGGGTCAAGTCTTAACTTTGAACTTGACGATATTTCAGCATTGTGTATAATAGAAAATTATGGCAAGACCATTAAGAATTGAATATCCCGGCGCATGGTATCATGTGTTAAATCGCGGAAGAAGGCGGGAAAACATATTTTTCTTCGATAGCGACTACAAACTATTTTTGAAGATATTGGAAGAATGTACCGAATTATTTAATATCGAAATCCACGCTTATTCGCTAATTCCAAACCACTACCACCTGCTTATACGTACCCCTAACGGCAACCTATCGCGAGGTATGAGGCACCTAAATGGTGTTTATACTCAGAAAATAAACAGAAAATATAACAACGAAGGAAGCCTTTTTAAGGGACGGTTTAAATCGATACTAATAGAAAAAGAAAGCTATTTAAGTGAGCTAATCCGCTACATACACAGAAATCCTTATAGAGCAAAGCTTGAGGAAAAAATAGGCCAGCATGAGTGGACAAGCCACTCTGCATACATGAAGATAAGCAGGCGTCCGCAATGGCTAAAAACAAAAGACGTTTTAATGCAATTTAGCGAATTTGAAAAAGAAGCCATGCGGCAATTAGACGCATTTGTCAAAGAGGAAACACTGAAAGAATTATCTACGATACTAAACGGGATTAAATGGCCGGCAATTCTTGGAGGAGAAGCATTTAAAGCTGCTATACGAGAGAATCTGCGGGGTAAGAGAATAGAAAAAAGAGAAATTCCGCAATATAAAGAGAGCATGAGAGCTATCTCAGCCAACGATGCAATAAGGACGCTTGAGAACAAAATCGGAGAAAAAGGTATTTTTGCGCGAAAGAAAAACAAAAAATACATTCTAAAAAGAAAAGCCGCAGCATATATATGCAGACAATATCTATATATACCGTGTCGTGATATATGCACCGTGCTGGGCGGGATATCATACGCGGCGCTTTCAAAACAATTTCGTTTGGCAGCAGAGGAAATCAAAAAGAAAGAAGGGTGTTATCAGGATTTTAGAGAAATGGTAAAGATGCTTAAGTTAAAAGTTAAGACTTGACCCCTTGCTCTTTATGAGTGGGAGACTGTCAAAACTAATAAGGTTGCGCATTCTTTTTACCTGATAGTGGGTTTCAGTAAAAAGGAGAAATTTTAAATGATAGCTAAAAATAAAATACTTCGACATATTTTATGGGGCGGTATTTTTGGATTGGTTAGCGGGATAATTGCGAGTTATGCGGGTGGTTTTATTTTTTCTAGGGTTCCACGGCCATTTCCTCTATATTACGAACAATATATCATTTACTATAAATATATTATTTTCTTAAGCCCTGGTCTATTCTTAGGTTTAGCTTTGGGTATAGCTGATAAATCTATTAGAAAAACCTTTTATGGAATTATAGGCGGCTTAGCAGGAGGTGTAGTTTTTTATTTAATAACCCAAATATGTAAGGGACATATTCTAGGATCTGTGGCGGGACTGATTGCTTTTTTCGGCCTACCATTTACCCCAGTAGTCTATGCTATATTTATAAGTTTATCATTTGGTATTATGCATAGGTCTTTTCATAGAGCACTAAGAGCTATGATAGGTGGGGCAATTGCTTTATTAATTGTATATCCTCTAACATTTTTTCTTTTATGGCTGTATAGTCTATCTATTTGGGCAATGGGAGGAACTCCTCAAGTAGAAAAAGTTGTACCTATTTTACTTTTAGAATATATCCTTTTAGGTGTTGCTTTAGTGTTAGGTATATATTTAGGAGATAAAAAATAAGTAAGTAAGGGGTCAAGTAAGGGGTCAAACTTTTAACTTGACCCCTTAATGAACAAAAAAAGGACGCTTTTATTTGTTAATTTAAATAAAAGCGTCCTTTTTTTATTATTTTAGAAGCGGCAGGAAATGCCGCAGGCTATACTCATCAGGTCGTAGTTGTATCTGTAGTACTTCTCGTATTCCATATTGGATTGAGCGATGGTGTAATCAAATATGGCTACGGCTTTTATTGCCTCAGTTAACGGATAAGAAAGCCCCAGGCTGAAAGTATGGAATTCATCCTCTTCATCGCTTCCCGTATACGGGCCGGCGGAACTTTGAGCTTTGCGGTCAGTATAACGCTTATCGAGATAGGCGTAAGACAACTGGACGGTTAAGTCTTTATCTTCTTTAACGGCTATGTCGTAACTGATTTTTGGCTTTATTCTGAAGGAATTGTAATCATAGTAGTTCGGCATATACCCATCGTCTGATAATATTACGGTATCCATCGAGTCATAAAAGTTCTGATTACTGCGATTTATAACTAACTCATTATCCAGCGATACCTTCAGCCTTTTGCTCACCGGATAACTGAAACTGAGATTAAAAGCGTGCTGGTTATCTTCTCTCTTGCTTCCTGATTCCAGAACACCATCCGATCCGATGATTAATTTATCGGTATAGTACTTTAATAATGGCTGGTATGAGGCTTCAAAGGAGAGGCCGTCAGGGTTATCTCTCAGATAGGAAAGAGTTGCTTTGTAGCCGTCAAAGTCTTTTTCATCCGTTTCAGGCGCTGTGGGTAGGGCAAGGGATATAAGTGACTGAAAATTAGAATACTGGCGCTTATAATATTCGAATTCCAGCCCGGCTTCTTTATAAATTTTATCTTTTGGATTGCCTAAGACATATTCGAAGTCCACTATGGCGCCAACATCAGTATAATCATAAAGGCCCTCTGACCATTTTTCATCCGCGGTCTCTTTGTAATAAGCCCAACTGCCAAAAATGCTGATTTTATTTACCAGATTATCCGTTAGTTGTAATTTATTCGTAAAATAGGCGTTATGAATTAGAGTTTCCTGTATCAGATGGCCGCCTTCATCTTCAGCGATAATCTGGCGCGAGCGATTGTAATTAAAATTGTAAAGGGGAATAAGATAATAATTATCATTTATTTTAATCGCGGGTGAGACAAGCAGGTCAATAAGCGCTCCCTCAGTGGCATTGTAGCCCTGAATTTTGGAGTAAGTGCCCAAAGCGTCCAAATTGATGATGGGTATAACTTTTTTTCCGAAAAATCTTAAGCTTGTTTTCTCGTCCGCCTTTGGAGCTGTGTCCTCGCCGGTAAGGCCGTCATCTTTGGCATAAAGCCCGGCAGGCGCAGCCATTACTATTAGTAAGACAAAAAACAACAAATAATTTTTATGCCCCATCCTAATCATATCCCGCTCCTTTTTTATTTTTTTATATTATATTACAATGCGCGCCCGCTGTAAAGGATAAATTTAAATTTTTTTTCACGCTTGACAAGAGCCCTCTAAAGAATTAAAATATTATTATAAAAGCTTTAAAGGCTCAGACTTTTTTGTAACGGTTGCAATCTATTTTCATACGCGTATATCAGGAGGAAATTGATGTTAAAAGGCTGTACTGTTATTATTTTATGTAGTTTTGTATTTCTTAGCTTTGGTTGTACTAAAAAAGAAGAAGAAAAGAAAGTGGTTGCCCAGATTAACGCGTATTATATGAGCGAAGAAGATCTCAGGCAGGACTTAAAGGCGCTTTCTATCTACCGGCCTGATACCGTTAAGGATTTTAGCGGCCGAATGGAACTTCTCAACGACTTGATTGAAAAAGAGATTTTGCTTCAGGAGGCGCAGTCGCTTAATCTTGACAAGGAAGAGCGATTCAGGAAAACAATTGAGAATTACTGGAAACAAACACTTTTGATAACTCTAATCGAAAAAAAGTCACGCGAGATTTCAGACAGCGTTTACATCTACGATGATGAGATATCCGATTATTATAACAAGTTGAAAACAGAGGATCCTGAGATTAAGCCGCTTTTAGAGATTAAAAGCCGGCTGAGACGTTTTTTGCGCCGTGAAAAAGAAACAGGGCTTATGCGCGCGTGGATAGATAACTTAAAAGAGAAAGCCTATATTTCTATAAATGAGGAAACCTTAAAAAGCATAGCGCTTGATTAAGTCGCGCTGATTTTTACAAAACGCGGAGGAAGTGATGAAAGGACAAAAAGTCAATAAACCGTACAGGAGAAGGAACTACTATATTAATAAGAAATTTCAAAGCCGGTTTATCATCAGGTTTTGTCTTCTTGTTATCCTTGCTTGTGTTTTGTTTGGAGGGTTGATTTATTTCCTTTCACTTAAATCCACAACGACCTCTTTTGAGAATTCAAGACTTATCATTAAAAGTACCGCTGATTACCTTTTGCCACTAATAACGCTCACTTCTATTGCTACAATCATTATTGTGGGTGTATTTATGATTGTGGTAACCCTCTTTATTTCCCATAAAATAGCCGGCCCCGCTTACCATCTTGAAAAAGCTGTTGAGGCTGTAGGTAACGGCAATCTTAGCCTGGAGGTCAGACTGCGTTCAGGAGACCAGTTGCGGCCAATCGCGGATGAATTAAACGATATGATAAAAAAGCTAAACCAGCATGTTCTGAAGATAAAAAACATGGCCTCAGAGCTGAATAGCTTTGCTGATAACGCGGAAGCGGCGCGGGAAAAAAACAATACAGCTAATATAAAAAAGACGATAAATGAAATCAATAAAGAAATTGGCTGCTTTAAACTGTAGTTTTAAAAAAAATTTTCTTATCGGTACCTTTTGTTTTTTCTGCCTTACGTTTTTACCGGCGGGTATAGTCGGGGCGGATACGGCCGGTAGTCATAGCTCATTGAAAGTCAGTTCTGATTATTGCACCTTATACTTTGAGGGTATGGTAAATCCGGCAAGGATAGATAAGAAGCTGGATATAAAATATATCGAGATTGGTTATGGCGGTAAAAGGTCATTGAGGGAAGCGGGAGACGTTTTTGAGCGCATAGCCATTAAATGCGATATGATTCTGCTTAGGTCTGAGCAGATACTGGATATGTATCCGGCGGATTTTCACGTTAATATCGTTTTCTTTGAAAGCACAAAGATGCTTATTGATGCCTATGAAGAAATAATGGGTGAGCGGCTTGACTTATACTCTTTTTATGTCTATGAAAATAACACAATTTATACAACTGAGTCCCGCGTTAATCAAAATATATTGGCTCATGAGATAGGCCATGCCCTTGTCAATCACTATTTTATTGTCAGGCCGCCGGCAACGGTAAGAGAGTTACTGTCTCAATACATCGATGTTCATCTGGAAGATTAGTGTCCAGCAATATATTACATCATAAAAGCAACTATATTTACTTGACTTTTTTTGCGTAATTTGTTATATTATAGACTAAAATAGTTATAAAAACGAGGTGAAATATGAATTATAGAGAAAGAGTAAGCAGAGTGCTGTCAGGGGTTGTTGCTTTTGCTTTTCTATCGTCAATTATGTTTTTTTCGCCGGCGGAGGCGGAAGACGGCCTTAGGAGCATAACTTTTTCAGGCAATGAAGCTACGATTATTCGCTTAAAAGGTAATGTAAAAGTTCTTAAGAGCGGTGAGGCTGACTGGGAAAAGGCGCGTCAGGCTATGCAGCTTGTGAGCGGTGACAGTGTTAAAACCGGAAAAGTTGGTTCTTTCGCCGAACTTTGTTTTAATTATAGCGAGGAATCAAAAAAGAAGAATGTAATCAGGGTGAACGCGGGCACACAGATTAAGCTCGAGAAGATAAAGCCGAATGACACGGAAGTTAAACTTGATAAAGGTGAGTTGTTCTGTATAGTCGAAAAGATGAAGAAAGGCTCGACCTTTAAAGTTCGTACGCCCGTTGCCATATGCGGAGCGCGCGGAACCGGCTGGGTCGTGAAGCATGCTTCAAAGACAATCGGTTCGTGTTTTGAACACAGCATTTATATGGAACCTCTTGATGACAGCGGTAATCCTACGGGTGATAAACAAAACGTTAATGAAGGGCATAAGAAAACAATCGGTTCAGGTGAATACGCGAGCCCTATTAGAAAAATCAGCCCGTGGCAGAAGAGAAGGTGGAACTCGTGGAGAAGAAACTTAGGTTCTTTCTTTAATAAAAATATATCAGGTGATGAAGGCCCTGAAGCAGACCCTTATACGCCGCCTCCCGATAAGCCATCCGACGATTTAGGCAAGGACGCGGACGGTTTGAATAAAGGGTCAAAGGATTCACATAACGACGCGAATGTGGATAAGCAAGGCGAGCAGGATAGTCAGGGTAATCAGCCTCGAGGAGATACTCTCGTCAGTACAGAGCTGGACTCAGACGGCGATGGTGTTTTAGATAAAGACGATTTATACCCTAACGATCCAAACCGCGCTTCGGGCAATGACCTTGACGGTGACGGTATAGATGATGAGTTTGACAGTGATATTGACGGTGACGGTTATCTTAACGCGGCCGATACCTATCCCAGAGATTACTATGACCACGCTGACTCAGATGGCGACGGTATAAGAGATAATGAAGACGCCTTTAAGAATGATCCGGTGATTGATCCGGATACTTCCGTAAGGGGTTACGGTTCCCGCCATGAGATAAGGCAGAAAATATTAGACCTGATAGAAGTGGGCGAACTCAGAAACGATATAGCCCAGCATACTCAGGATATATATTGGCGCGATATGGATGCCCGCCTTACCCAGCGCGCCGATGCCCAGATGCACAAGGTAATGATGGATAAGCATGGCAACCGTGTGAGAGTTGAGCAGTATGTGCTTCGCCCGGCTGATAAGAAAATTCAGTTAATCAATGTTAACCTGAGAACGGGTGATACGCCGTACAGCGGACTGACTACATTGAATTGGGCGATGACCTTTAACCGCCATATAAGCTCTGATGAGATACCACTTTTACCCTGGGAGGATTATCTGACGGTTGTCGGTTCTGCTGATCCTTTCAGAATAACCAGTTCGGATACAACTTATTATCAGGTGCCAAGTGAAGATCCGAATTGCGCTTACCCTGATGATATGAAGCTTGAGCTGACGCACAACGCGGACTCCATTTATGAATATACGAATTTTGGGAACCATAGGAAGGTAGTTACTAATTACTGGCAGGATATAATCGGTTATGAGTTTGCTATAAACGGTACTCCTATCTTTGATGATTTAGGGGCATTTAAAGACGCCCTGGTTTATAGCGCGGGAAATCCAGGCAACTTTGTTGTAGCTCTTGACAGCAGTCTTGATGACCCGGATTGGGATCCGAATCCTATGATGCCCTGGATATGGACGCGCACACAGACAAGAACCGTTAATGAAGCGCTCCTCGCCAAATTCTTCGCCATAAATAATAGCGGGGATATTGTTGGAGGTGACGTTGAGATAGCCGGCCTCAAGGATATGTTAAGGGTAGGTTACTTTGACCTCGAAAACGGGAGTAACTTAGAGGCTTTGTTCAGTTGTCTTCAGGTAACCAACGGCTATAATCAGACCAGACTGCAGACAAGGGTGGGGGGCCCAGGCGGCTCAGTTACCTCTGATCCGTGGGAGTTCACCGGCCTGCCGGATGGCACTACCACGAGATTCACTAATCCTATAGATATTATTATCGTTCCTGTTAACGACGAACTCTGGACAGATTGGTGGAACGATTAAAAGTATAATTTAAAAAAACCCGCACTTATATATACGCAGTGCGGGTTTTTTTGTGTCTTAATCCCGCGAATAACCGCCTTTGGCCAGCCTCGGGGGTTAGCCATGTTTAACGGCGATGTTCTTGACATAACATCTTATTTCAAGTATACTTTCTCAAAAGATATATATTACTTTAAGGCTTTGTTATACACGAGGAATAAAAATGACCATGGTAAAGAGAATAGCCCTTTTGGCTGTTATTGCCCTGGCCGTCTATTCGGCAACAACCGTCTGCTTAACTAATTTATCTTACGCGGAAGCTCAAAGACAACTGTTGTCAGCTGATAAAAAAGTTATAATCATCCGGCTTAAAGGCAAGGTTTTATTTCAGCGGGATGGCGCAAAATTATGGCGGGCGGCGGAAGTTGGCAGAGAGTTGTCTGAAGGAGATATGTTAAAGACCGGCAAAAAGAACTCTTACGCCGAGCTTCTCATTAGCTGTAAAAATGAACCTGATTTAAAAGGTGTACTAAAAGTGGACGCTGATACGGTTGTTACTATGAACAAAATAGAACCGGCGCGGACAGAGTTCGGGCTTGACAAAGGAAAGCTGTTTTGTATCCTGGAGGGCTTTAAAGGGGGTTCTAAGTTTGAAGTCCGTACGCCAACGGCAATCTGCGGTTCAAAGGGTACGGGTTTTAGTGTTAAGCATAATCCCGTTACAACGGCTTCCTGCTTTGAGCACAACATTTATTTTCAGCAAACCGGCAAAGATGGAAAGCCGTCCGGTGATGAGTATGTGATCAAGGAGGGCTTTAAAAAAGTGATAGGCCGTGATTTTGTCGGGCCGGACAGAAAGTTGAGCTCTCAGGAAAAAAATAAATGGAAGAGTTGGAAAAAGTCAGTCGGAACTATGATGGGCAATAATCCCCCCGCTGAAGGATCTTCTTCTAAAGGCGACAATAATGTAACCGGTGATACTGATAATATTGGTGATAATTTGGATGATTCTCAGGAAGACGCGGTGCTCGATAAAGAGAGCGATCAGGATAGCCAGGGCGCCGAGAAAAGAAGACAGGATAGCCTTCTTGACTCGGACGGCGACGGTGTTTTAGACAGTGATGATTTGTATCCTAATGACTCAAGCCGCGCCTCCGGTAATGACCTTGACGGCGACGGCATAGATGACGAATTTGACAGTGATATTGACGGCGACGGATATCTTAACACGGCCGATACATACCCCAGAGACTATTATGACTACGCCGACTCTGACGGCGACGGTATAAGGAATAACGAGGATGCCTTTATAAGTGACGCTGTTATTCACGATGACAGTTCTGTAAAAGGCTATGGTTCCCGCCATGAGATAAGGCAGAAGATACTCAACTTAATAGAAATCGGCAGCTTAAGGGATGATATAGCCCAGCATACTACCGATATGTACTGGCGCGATATGGACGCTCGTCTTACCCAGCGCGCCGATGCCCAGATGCACAAGGTGATGACTGACAGAGAGGGCAACCGCGTGAGGGTTGAGCAGTATATTTTGCGCCCAAATTCAAAAAAAATCCAGATATTAGATATTAATTTAAGAACCAACGACGCTTCCAACCAGAGCAGGGAAGGGCTAACGACCCTTAGCTGGCTTACCACCTTTAACCGTGATATTGAAGGAGATGAGGTAAATGAACTCCCCTGGAGTGATTACCTGAATGTTTTTGATGATAGCGGAACCTATAAAATAACCAGTACTGATACTACTTATTATCAGGTGGGGGAGAGTAACTCAAAGCTTGCCTATCCTACGAAGATGGAAATTGACCTGGCTCACAATGATGATTCCATAGAAGAAACGGTGTTTTTTGCCGACAGAGTATATGATGCCGATTGGAGACAGCAGGTATCCGGTTACGAACTTAAGGTTAATGGTACGGTTGAGTTTAACACTATCACAGCTTGTTACGCGGCAACCAGCACGACTACCGACGGTTTTATAATCAGTATCAGCGGCAGCCATAATCTGGTAGCCGACTTTTTCGTAATTAATAACAGCGGCGCTGCAATTGCCGATGAGTACACTTTTAATGATATAAGGGATATGCTGAAAGTTGGTTACTTTTCACTTACCGATGGGACAAATCTTGAGTGCGTCTTTAATTGCGGGGATGTTTTTTCAGCACCCATAGATATTATTATTACCCCTATGAAGGACTCCAACTGGGAGAAAAGCATAGACTGGACGAATTGGACTCAGCACGCGATTGAATGACAAGAAAACTAAAAGCGTAAAACTATAACGTAAAAGTAAAAAGATAAAAAATTTTGAATTTTTAGCTATGGTTTTAAGTTTTTCGCTTTAAATTTTAAACTTATTAATCGGTAAGTATTTTAATTGTGATTAATAAAATTATTGGTATATTCTGGATTCTGATTGGGTTTGTGGGCTTATTGTATCCGGGATTTATTCAGGGTTTTTTCAGAAAGAAGGCGAGGAAGAAGCGGTTTAAAACCCTGATTTTTCTGCTTTTATTCGCGGGAAGCTTTGGCCTTAGCTTGTTTTTTAAGGCACAAGGTATATGGTTAAAGGTGCTGACTACCGCGGGGATTATTATGGCCGTTAAGCTTTTTTTATTTGTTAATCAAAAGGCCGGCGCCAAATTTGACGATTTGATAGGCAATATGCCAAAAGCATACCTGCGCTTTTTTGCCGCGCTATTAGTTGTCCTGGGAATTACCTTCTGGAAGTTTCTATAGCTTATTTTTCAACCTGTTTTTTTATGTTAGCGGCTATAACTTTGCCGATGTTGGCCGCCCTCATCAGTGTTTCAGTTTTGGCCGCTTTTACATCGCGTAATTGCTTAATACCATTTTTATAAAGACTTCTCGCCCTGACGCGCCCAATCTCCTTCAGGCTTACCAGATTTAGAAGCTCTTCTTTGATACCGTACCTTACGCGCGTCTGCAGTTTTTGGAGCAGTGGTATAATTGTTTCCATTTTAAGGAGGCGGGCAAGCTGTTCCGTAGAATAAAGAAGCCATTTGGCCGTTTCAATATATCTTCTTATGTCTCCGGGGCCGACCGGGAACTTATCGCATATCTCGTCTTCTTTAGTTTCTTCCATCCAATTGCTAAGCATCAACGTTGTTAAAATCATTTCTAAATAGACCCTGTAGTCGGAGCGCGAGAAGTACTCTCCAAAGGGCAGAAGCAAATCCTCGTTGTTTAACCCGAAGAACATCTCAACCTCATCCTGAGTTTTTTTGCTTAATCTTAGGTTTCCCATATCCGGACAGGCGCAAATAAGATGCAAGAGGTTTATGGCGGAAGGATAAATACGCGATGAATTTTCTAAGCCCTTTTTTAACAGTAAGCCTGAATGCGGTTTGATGTAAAGCCGTGATATCAGGCTGCCAAAAGGAGTTGGCTCGTATTTGTTATTAGAAACGGCAATCATTTCCTCACAGCCCAAAAAGTCGATTATACGCTCAATAATATACTCTAATTCATCAGGATCTTCCTGCTGAGAAAAGAAGGTATGGCTTAAAAAGTCCATCAGGCCATTATGTGAGCATATATAACCTGATGAGATGGATGAAAGTATGTGCATGCATAGGGCGTTTTCACTGCCCAGCTTTGATATGATGGGCTCAGGTTCGGCATGAATAAATTCATCAAAAAGAACATCCTGCTCATCCTCGGACTTGGCTATAATTATTGCTTCTCCTATGGTGTCGTATTTAGGGCGCCCGGCTCGTCCGCGCATCTGTTTATATTCAAAGACGGCTATGCTGTGGGAGCCGCCCAGGCTGACATCGTAGCGCTTATAATCTCTGATTATTACCCGCCTGGCCGGAAGATTAACGCCGGCGGCAAGGGTCGGCGTAGAGCAGATTACCTTTATAATATTACCTTTGAAGTTATCTTCTACCAGTTTCCTTTCTTGATGAGTAAGGCCGGCATGATGAAAGGCAACGCCATTTTTTACACATTCACTTAGCTCTTTGCATACCTTTGTCGGCTCCCGGTTTGAGGTGGTGATTTTTTTTGAGATAACCTCCAATTTTGTTTTATCATTTTCTGTCAGGACGCCTCTGATATTAGGCGCGATACGCCTGGCTTCAGCCTGAGTGGAACGTCTGGTATTGACAAAGACAAGTACCTGGCCGCTTTCTTTTACCGTATCCATGCAAAGGGAATTTATTGGTGTAGAGGAGATGTGCTTTAAAGGCCTGATTTGACCGTCTTCAAACCTGACTGCTTCATTGAAGTAAACCCCCTCTTTTAAGCTAACCGGACGCCAATCACTGATAAAGCACTCAGCTTCAAGCCACTTGGCGATTTGCCCGGCATTTTTTATGGTGGCCGACAGGCCGATTATTTGCAGGGCGTGATTAAATTGTTTTAATCTGGCAATCAGAACTTCCAATGTCGGCCCTCTTGATGCGTCATTCAAAAGGTGTATCTCATCAAAAACAGCTACCGTCAGGCTTTCAGAAAGCCAGCGCGCCTTAAACCGCAAAAGCGAGTCCACTTTTTCAGAAGTCGCGACAATTATATGATAAGAGGCCAGGTATTTTGAAGGAGTGTCGTAATCGCCGGTTGCTATAGCTATTTTAATACCCAGCGATGAGTATTTGTCCTTTAGATTTTCATATTTTTCATTAGCCAGGGCCCTTAACGGAACCACGTAGAGGCACTTGCCGCCGCTTTCTAAAATTGAGCGCAGCATACAAAGCTCGGCTATAAGTGTTTTTCCACTGGCGGTAGGCATTGAGAGAACAAGGTTTTTTCCTTCTAAGGCGCCGGCATTAAGGACGGTTTCTTGAGGAGGATAGAGCTGGTTGTAGCCGTGTTTATTTAGGACTTCAGCAACTTTCAGGTCAACCTTGTATTTTTTGCATATATCATAAATAGTCATAATTTTGTATTTTTACCTTGTTTTCTAAAAGTTAAGTTTTCTTTTTTTCCATCTGCCGGCCTTAAACCAGATTATAGCTAAAATACCCTGAATTAACGAAGCCGCGGCTATAGCCCACCATATTCCGCTTAATCCCTGGCTGCTGAAACGGGACAGGCCTATAGCCAAAGGTATCTGTATGCCGCATAGGCATAAAATTGTTATAACCATAGGAGTTATAGTGTCTCCGGCTCCGCTCATAGACCGGCCTAAAACTACACCAAAAGCTATAGCCGGAAAGAACAGAGAAGTGATTCTCAGATAGTGTCCTCCCGCCGTGATAACTTCCTGATTGCTGTTAAAAATTCCGATAATATTATCAGAAAAAATAAAGAAAATCAGGCCAACAAAGGCCATAATAGAGGCGTTGATTAAGGCCGCCTGCCAGGCGCACTTTTGGGCTCTTTGGGGTTTTTTCGCTCCCAGGTTCTGACCTACCAGAGTGGCCGCGGCCGTTCCAAAAGAGAAGGCGGGCAGGAGAATTATCATTCTTAACCGCATGCCTATGCCGTAGGCGGCGACCGCGTAAGTGCCAAAGGAGGCTACAATACCCATCAGGAGCATACCCATCAGGTTTCTGAAAAACATCTGGACGGATGACGGAATACCTATCTTCATAATTTGCCACATTACAGCCGTGTTTATCTTAAACTTGTCAAATCTTATATGGATATGCGACCTGCCTTTAAAAAGAATATGCAGAAGAATAATTGCTCCCAGAGCGTCAGCTATAATGGTGGCCAGAGCCGCTCCGCTTACACCGAGCTTGGGTACACCAAAATGGCCAAAGATTAAAATGGGGTCAAGAACAATATTAGCCAGGACGCAGAAACCCATGATACACATAGGAACAAGGGTATCTCCGGCGCCCTGTAAAATAGCGCTGCCTAAAAAAAGAAGAGTGGTCGTGATGCCGCCCAAAAATATAATTTTTAAATAAAGATGCCCCTCTGTTAGGACAGTACCTTTTGCCTGAAGAAGCACGAGTAGGGGTTTTGAAAAAATTAGGCCGACTATACATAGAAAAAGAGCGGTAAGAAAGGCAATGATTATTGACTGAGTAGCCGTATTATCCGCCGCCTCTTGATTTTTGGCGCCTATTGCCCGAGAGACCAAAGCGGCGGCTCCCGTACCTATGCCTATTAAAAGAGGGAAAAAGGCCATAATGACGGTGGCGGCCATAGCTACGGCCGCGATTGAGGCGGGCCCCAGCTTGCCCACCCAGAAGATGTCAATGATAGTCTGGGTGGATTGGAGCCCGGCCCGCACCAGTAGAGGCAGGGTTAGGATAAATATACTTTTTGATATACTACCATTGATTAATCTATCGGTATTTATTTTTCTCATAATCAGGCTCTATTATCCATTAAAGCCCGTTGAAATTCAAGAGAAATAAAATTTCGCGCCAAACCTTGACAAAAACAATAAGGTATGCTAATATTTAGTTAAGCTAACTATTAGGAGAGACAAATGAATTCTAACGTTAAACAGGTAGCTCAGGAGATGGTATTCTTGTATATGAAGCTGATGCGCAGCCTTAAGGACCGAAAGCTATCGCGCCTGAACTTATCGGCTTCGCAGGTTGTTATTCTTATTACATTGGGCGATCTTAAGGCCTGTACAATCAGTGTGTTGGCTAGGGAAAAGGGGGTTTCCGTGCCGACTATGACCGGTGTTATCGAACGCCTGAAAAAGAACGGATATGTCAGCCGGCAGCGCGGTAAAAACGACAGAAGAGAGGTAATTGTTAAGTTAACCGTCAAGGGAGAAAAGGCGGTAATCGTTATTATCGAGATAGTAAGGAAAAAATGGGAAGGGCTCGCGCTGGGATTATCAGAGAAGGAACGCGGTTCGTATATCAGGATTTTGAGGAAACTGGTTAAAATTATTGATGATAAAAAAGCATAAGAAACCCAGTGTTTTTTAAACAGGTTAACTTGAAAAATGAAAATTACAAAAGCCTTTTTTATCCTTACAGTTTTATATTTAGCGAGTTCGGTTTTATGCGCCTGCCGGCTTGAAGCGAAAGAGCCGGCTATCAGTTTAGGCCGCGATGAGGTTATGCGTCTTGCTGTAGAAAACAACCTTGATATTAAACTAGCCAGAATTGACGCGGAATATATATATACGGATGTGGATGACGCCAAGAGTGTCTTTGATGCTATAATTTCCGCGGGAGCTGATTATGAGGACAATTCATTGAAAGCGGCCTCATCTTTTCTGGGCGGCGAGTCTCACACCGCCAACTATAATTTTGGCGTTTCGAAAAAATTTGGAAGCGGAACATCAGTCGGTCTTGACTTTACGAACAAGAGAAGCTCCGTAAACTCCGCCTTTGTAACTCTCAATCCATCTCATGAATCGGCGATAGCTTTAACTGTGAGTCAGCCTGTGGGAAAGAACTTTTTTGGTTTGGCTGACCGCGGCGATGTAGAAGCCGCAAAGTTAAATGTCGAGCAGGCAGACCTCCTGAGCCTAAATAAAATTGAACAGGCTCTTGCTCAAGCTGAGATAGAGTACTGGAGTATCGTTTTCAGCTGTCGGGTTGTGGAACTAAAAAAGCGGATGCTTGATAAGGCGGAGTTTTTATATGAAGTTTACAGCGACCGCTTCTCTCGCGGAATATCTGAAAAACCCGACCTTTTTGCCAGTAAAGCCAATGTGAATATCCGGAAAATTGATCTCCGGGTGGCTGAAAATGAGGTACTTAGCGCCTCAAACCTTCTTAAGCTAAGCCTGAACATAAATTTCGCCTCTTCTTTTACGCCCCGGGATGCCATTGAGATATTGCCCCAAAAGGTGGAGTTGATACCTAATATGAAGCAGGCAATAAACTCAAGGCGCGACTATCTGGCAGCCGTTAAAAAGGTAGAAGCGCAAGAGATAGAGGTGGCTGTAAAAAAGAATAACCTCTGGCCGGAGATAGATTTAGTTGCCTCCTTTAAAAGAAACGGTATTGATACGGACGGCCGCGAGGCAATCAGGGATGTATTTGATGAGAACAACTCCGATTATTATTTCGGGGTTAATATCAGCCTGCCCCTTGAAAACAGAAAGGCCGGATCTCAATATAAAAAAGCCCGGCTATTAAAGAAAAAGGCGCTCATCAGCCTTAAAAAGTTGGAGCTTACTATTGTAAGTGAATTGGATAATAAAGTAAGAGGAGTTAATCTTGACGCCGAGAAAATAGAAAAATGGAGCAAGGTTGTTAAGCTTGAACAGGCAAAACTCGATGAAGAGCATAAGCGGGTTATGTACGGCCGTTCAAACTCCGATACGCTAATAAGATTTCAAAATGATTTACTAAGCGCCCAGTTAAATCTTGCCCTGACTTACTTTGAATACCGGGTTTCTAAAATAGAGCTTGAGTTGGCTAAAAACGCTATGCTTGCCAATCTTTCACGGCAAAATATATTAATTATAAAAGATTAAAAGGCACTCTCAAAAATGAAGATTTCAGAGTTTTCAGTTAAACATTCATTATTAGTGAATCTAATCTCACTATTTATTCTTATAGCCGGATTCGCGACAATTTTTGTTTATCAGATTAGGAGAGAGGCGTTTCCTGATGTATCTTTTGACGTGGTCGTGGTTCGTACCTTCTATGCCGGCGCTTCGCCGGCCGAGGTAGAAAAACTCGTAACAGTTCCTATTGAAAAGGAGCTGAGGGGTGTTGACGGGGTTGAGGATATGAGCTCAGCCTCAATTGATAATCTTTCCACAATTCAATTAGAACTCAGCCAGGATATAAAAGATAAAGACAAGGTGGTCGATGAGATACGGCAGGCGGTTGACAGGGCCAGAGGCTTGCCGGATGACGCGGAAGAACCCCTTGTAACTGAAATTACCTCGGGAGAAATTCCCGTTATAAAAATAGCCTTAAGTGGTGATTTGACGGAATTTGAGCTCCAGGAGTGTGCCGAGAAACTGGAAGATATACTTGAGGACATTAAAGGAGTTTCTTCTATCGCCAGTCAGGGATGGCGTGATTCAGAGGTGTGGGTGGAGGTTGATCCTGATAAATTAGAGGAGTTTCACTTGAGCCTCAAAGAGATAATGACGGCTCTTAAGAGGCGCAACATCAGTATTCCCGCGGGAAAAATGCGGGGAGAAGAAGAAATTATCATCCGGACTACAGGAGAGTTTCATACTGTAGAAGAAATCGAAAACGTTATTATACGCGCTAATGATATGGGTAACTGGCTGCGGATAAAAGATGTAGCCGGTGTCAGATTTTATTTTGAGGATGAAGATGTTATAAATAAGAGTTTTGGCACCAGGTCAATAATGCTTACGGTTATTAAAAGGTCGAGCGGCGATACAATTAAAATTGTAGATGACGTAAAAAGGGAAACTGCCGGTTTTATTCAAAATGCCCCTAAAAACTTAGAAATTAATTATACAAACGATATCTCGTATTATATACGGCGAAGATTAGGTGTCTTAAGAAACAACGGCATTATCGGGTTCGCCCTGGTGATTTGCGTCCTGGTGTTTTTTTTGCATCACAGAACGGCCTTTTTAACCGCCCTGGGGATTCCTATTGCTTTTGGCGCTACCCTGGCTGTTATGGGTTACCTTGATATAAGTGTTAACCTGATTACAATGTTCGGCCTCATTATAGTTCTGGGTATGTTGGTAGATGACGGCATCATTGTAGCTGAAAACTGTTCCCGCTATCTGGAAGCGGGGATGGATCCGCGCGCCGCGGCTATAAAGGGCACAGAGGAAGTTTTAAAGCCTGTCGTAACCGCCGTTTTAACGACTATGGCCGCCTTCGCGCCTCTTTTATTCCTGCCCGGCATAATGGGTAAATTCATTAGGGGTATACCTGTAATTGTTATTATTGCTTTATGCGCCTCTCTTCTTGAGGCCCTAATTATTTTGCCTTCTCATTTTGCGGATTTTGTAAAACGCCCGCGCGGTAAAAAGTTGGCCGGGAAATCCGGCATGGAGCTTTCTCACGTTAAATGGCTGGTGAAGTCTTACACCCGATTGTTAAATAAGGCCTTAAATAGACGCTACTGGGTTATCTTTGGTTTAATTATTATTCTTTTAGGCACCTTTATGCTGGCAAAAAAGATGAACTTTGTCCTCTTTGGTTCGGAGGAGGCAATAGAGCAGTTTTACATAAGAGCTGAAGCCCCTGTGGGGACAAATTTATATAAAACTAATGAGCTTATCGGTCAGATAGAAAAGAAGGTTGCCGTTTTACCGGATGACCAGCTTGACTCTTACATAACTCAGGTAGGTATGATAGGGATGGGCTGGATGTTTGATGAGTACGGCAAACAGGGAAGCCACGTAGCTCAGGTAACGGTTAATCTAACACCTTTTAATACCAGAGATAAAACAGTATCTGAGATTATTGAGAATTTAAGAAGCGGGTTAAAGGATGTGAGTGGTTTTGAAAAGGTATATTTTGAAAAAGAAAAGGAAGGGCCGCCGGTAGGAAAGGCTGTTGCCGTTGAGATAAGGGGCGAGGATTTTACGGTGTTAGAAGATATTGGCGATGAGGTATCAGCTTATCTGGCAGGAATAAAAGGTGTCTCGGATATCGCTTCAAGTTATGAAGCCGGCAGAAGTGAGATACGGATTGTGGTTGATGAAGAAAAGGCAAGCAGTTCATATTTATCTATAGAGGATATCGCCTCATCCATTAGATATGCCTTTAAGGGAGGGGTAGCAACCTCCATTAAGCCCACCAAGGCGGAAGAGGAGATTGATGTCCTGGTACGCTTCCCCGAAGAGGCGCGCGATAAAGAAATTACCTTTGAAAAAATAACTATTCCCAATAAGTATGGCCACCTTGTTCCGCTAAAAAAAGTAGCGCGTCTGGAGAAAAGAACATCTTCGGTATCTATAAACCACTTAAACGGCCGCAGGGTAATTACGATAAGGGCTGAAGTTGATAATAAGAATATAACTTCAATAAAAGTCAATAATCTTTTAGCAGGGAAATTCAGGGATATTCCTCAGAGGTATCCGGGCTGCAAGATAGAGTTCGGAGGGGAGCAAAAAGAAAACATTGAAACGACAAAGAATTTTTTGATAGCCTTTGGGCTGGCTATGTTTCTTATCTTTATGATTTTAGCCGCTTCATTTAACTCTTTGATTCAGCCCCTTGTGGTAATGATGGCCATTCCTTTTGGTATTATAGGGGTAGTCTGGGCCTTCTTTTTCCATGGCATGCCCCTGGGGTTCTTCGCGATGATGGGAGTAGTCGGCCTGACCGGCATTGTCGTTAATGACTCTATCGTCCTGGTTGATTTTATAAACGGACTGCGCCGGAAAGGGGTTGACAGGCGCGATTCCATTATCAAGGGAGGCCAGTTAAGGTTAAGGCCGGTCATACTTACCACAATTACCACCAGTCTTGGTTTAGTTCCTACAGCCTACTGCATCGGAGGCGGTGATCCCTTCCTTAAGCCCCTGGCTTTGACAATCGTCTGGGGCATAGTTTGCGCTACAGCGCTTACATTAATCGCCCTGCCCTGCATCTACGCCATCATCGACGACATCACCCTAAAGCTCATAGGCCATTCAACCGTTGAGAAAAATGGCAATAATGCTCTTTAATGACATCCTCTTTTTCTTGACCCCTCGAATTTTTTGTGATAAAGTAATTAAAATTACCGGTTAAATAAAATTCTACAAGATGAATAAAAAATACGGAAGAGGTTGTTATACGGAAAGGCATAAACGTTTCGAGGGGGATGTTTGCCTTGATCAAAACCGGCTTTATGTTGAGGGCGAAAAAAATACCGCCGGCACTTACATTCCTTTAGAAAAGATTGTGAAGGTCAGAGTTGTCTCGGGCGGGGTTGAGATAACGGCCAGGCTGGCGGCAACTAACGTTTTAAGGGTAATAATTTCTTTGCCTTCAGCAGCCCTTCGCGGCCTGATTAAAGATATAGTCGGCATTTTACACTTAAAAAAAAGATTTTTAAGACGGGAATGGAGCGGCGAAGCCGCCTGGAGATAGGAGGAGATATGCGAGAACTAATTAATCTGGAGAAATTGCCGCCCGCGGTAGCGGCTAAAGTTGAACCGTACCTCAAGGAGCTGCTGAGCCTCTATGAGGATGAAATTATGTCAGTGGTAATTTACGGAAGCGCGGCCGGAAATGATTTTTCCGTCAAGTCGTCTGATGTCAACCTGCTGGTTATTTTTAGAAAGATGGACTTCAGTTTTTTTAAAAAAGCCTTGAAGGTAATAAATAAAGGCATAAGGCGCAAGATAAGCGCTCCTTTGTTTTTAACCGATGAATACATTTTGGCTTCTCTTGATGTCTTTCCGGCTGAATTTTTGGAGATTAAAGAAAATCACATTACGGTCTTTGGTGAAGACATTATGGGTTCCATAGATATTAATGAGTCTAACCTGCGGCTGGAGTGCGAACAACAGTTAAAAGGCAAGTTGATAAGGATTAGACAGGCTTATCTGGAGGTAGGATTTAAGGCTAAAGGCATGGAGGCCTTATTAAAGGAGTCATTTAAATCACTTTTACCCGTTTTTAGGAACCTTCTACGCTTAAAAGGAATAAAGCCGCCGGTTGCCAAAGAAGAGATTATAGTTGAGCTATGCGAAGAGTTTAGCCTGAATTCCGATCTTTTCTTTACCATTCTTAAGGACGTGAGAAATGATGAAAGAATCGCGGGCCGCGATGTAGAAGATGTTTTAAAAGACTACCTTAATCAGATTGAAAAACTCGCGAATATTGTAGATAAAATATGAGAAAGATTTCTAATATTCTATGCTGGATAGGAGTCGCGGCCTCACTTTTTATTTTAACTCCGTCCGGTTTCTGTCAGGTTAAATATCCCAAATATGAAAATTATGTAACCGATAAAGCCGGAGTGCTGACCTCCGCTGATGAGTTACAATTAAATAGTTTCCTTGGTGAACTTGAAAAGCTTACTACGGCTCAAATTGCCGTCTTAACCGTTAAAACAACAAACGGTTTAAGCGTTGAAGAGTATGCTGTAGGTGTTTTTGAGCAGTGGCAGATAGGCCGGAAAGATAAAGACAACGGTGTTTTACTGCTGGCGGCAATTAAAGACAGAAAGGTCAGG
Organism: Candidatus Omnitrophota bacterium; assembly: GCA_023140385.1. Classification (GTDB taxonomy): domain Bacteria; phylum Omnitrophota; class Gorgyraeia; order JAGLLT01; family JAGLLT01; genus JAGLLT01. Next base: position 14,359 of record JAGLLT010000005.1, on the reverse strand, counting down.
ATAGAGGTTGGTTACGGCCTGGAAGGTGAGATAACCGACGCTCAGGCTTCAGGAATTATCAGAGAAGTAATTGTCCCTCAATTTAAGAGAGAGGATTACGCCGGCGGCCTTACGGGAGCTATTAAAATAATATCCGGTATTATCTCCAAGAAATACGGTGTTTCTCTTTCAGAGTCAGTCAAACTGCCTGGTGGCGCGGTTAAAGAGGATAAAAAAGCGTCTCCTTTAGATATGCTATTTACACTGTTATTTATTATCCTTATCGTAAGTTCGCGTATGGGTTTATTTGGCCTGCTTTTTTTCGGCTCAGCCTTTAGGCGGCGCGGCGGATATTGGCATGGCACTGGTTATGGAGGCAGTTCAGGAGGATTTTCCGGCGGCTTCGGCGGCTTCGGCGGCGGATTTTCAGGAGGAGGCGGCGCCAGCGGGTCGTGGTAGAAAACAGTAAAAGGAATTTCCGTCTCGAAAGATGTCGCAAAATTCTCTTTCCCATGGAATGCAAAGCATTCCCGGGACTGTATCCTGGGAATTTCACAGTGTGAAATTCCAGAGGGTGACAATTTTGCGACTCTCGGCGGAATTAATTCGGGTTTATCTTTTACGCCAACTTCGTTGTTGTAAAAGATGCCCTCATTAAGGAGATGTTATGAAAGGTGTTATAGTAGCGGTAGTTATAATTGCCCTTCTTTTTGCAATTGGTGTGGGCTGGTATATAGGGGGGTTGAATAAGGTTGTTACCCTGCATGAAGCCGTAAGCGGTGAGTGGTCGCAGGTTGAAACTCAGCTTCAGAGAAGAAATGACCTAATTCCTAATCTGGTTAGCACGGTAAAAGGGTACGCCGCGCACGAGAAAGAGATTTTTTCAGAGGTAGCCAGATTAAGAAGCCAATGGGCTGAGAGTTCGGGCAGAGAACAGCAGATAGAGACCGCCAATAAAACCTCAAGCGCGATTTCAAGATTACTGCTTGTGGCGGAGAACTATCCTAATTTAAAAGCCAGTGAAAACTTTTTAGCTTTGCAAAGCCAGCTTGAGGGAACGGAAAACAGGATTGCCGTTGCCCGCAGGAGATACAATTTAAAGGTTAGAGGGTTTAATACCTATATAAGAACCGTCTTCGGCGGTTTCTTCGCGGGAAAAAGAGGCCTAATGGAGCCTGAAATATATTTTGAAGCGGACGAGGCATCAAAAGAAAATCCTAAAGTTAGTTTTTAAAAAAAGCTTTTTATAAAAAATATATGGAGTGACAAGATGAAAAAAAGTGGGTCTATGGTATTAAGGAGCGGCCAGTATTATCTCAACGACAAGCCTTTCTTTTTATATTCAGGAGAAATTCACTACTTTAGGACTCCCTCTGAAAAATGGAGTACTTATTTAAAAATGGCGCGCAAGGCAGGCTTGAATACAGTTGCTACCTATATTCCCTGGCGCTGGCACGAATACGAAGAGGGTAAATTTGACTTTACCGGACGAACAATAAAAGAGAGAAACCTACTTGGTTTTTTAAAAAAGTGCGAAGAGGAAGGGCTTTTTGTTGTTTTAAGAGCCGGGCCCATGTGTCATGCTGAAATCATAGATGATGGCCTGCCGGCATGGCTCCTTGATAACTATCCTGAAATTGGACTAAAAAAGACTGACGGCTCGTTGTTCAGGGGCGCCATGATATCCTTTTTGCATCCAGCGTACCTTCAATTTGTGAAAAAGTGGTATGAGAAAATAATACCTTTAATTGCGGCCCGTCAGATTACTGCCGGCGGAAAGGTTATATCGGTCCAGTTAGATAATGAAATTAGTATGATTAACTGGCTTACAAAGGTGCCCGACACGAGTAAAGCGGCAATGTCATTATATCATAGTTTTTTACGGAAGAAATACGGCTCTATTCAGGAGCTTAACGCGGCTTTCGGTTCACGGTATAAAAATTTTTCGCAGGTTAAATATCCGCTTCTTACACATAATAACCAGCCAGGCATCAGTTATTGGGTGTGGGTGGACTTTATGCGGGAATTTTATGCTTCATACTACGGGTTTTTGGCAAAAGAGGCTAAGGTACACGGTATTAACGTGCCCCTTATTGCCAACATTGCCCACTTTGCCGACTTTGATGTCCGCGGGCGAGGCATCTGGAGCCCGATGACCTCTTCAATGTTTACCTCTTTTCCTAAAAAGGTTGATAATTTAGTGTTAGGCGGAGCCTACCAGATGAGAAGGCTTGACTACGAAAATTTTCATGATGTCGCGGTTACTACCGAAGTAGTAAAGATGGTTTCCGATAGCAATGCTCCTGTTATGTGCGTTGAGATGCAAAGCGGAGTTATATTTGATAAGCCTGTTTTATATCCGCCTGATGTAGATTTAAATATTTTAACATCAATTGCTCACGGTTTAAACGGGCTCAACGCCTATTTATTTGCTTCCGGAAGAAATCTGCCTGATATGGGAACAATGGGAACCAGGCATAATTGGCAGGCGGCTGTTGACTTAGAAGGAAATCCCAGGCCGCATTATAAATCTATAGCCAAATGGGGCGGGATACTTAAAACTTTCGGCACCGGCCTTTCAGAGACAAAAAAACACGCGGATGTTTCAATTGGGCTTTACCTGCCTTATTATATGACGGAGTTTTTACAAGGTAGTTTTGGCAGCGGCCTTGAACAAAAGAGAAACGGTCTTTTCTTTGACGGTATTTGCCGGCTTCTTGAATTAGCCGGTTATAATTATGATATAGTAAATCTTCAGGCGGATTCTCTCAGCGGCAAAAAGAATCTTTTTGTTTTTTGTCTTGACTTTATGGATAAGGCTACCCAGATGAAAATAGCGGCTTTTGTAAAAAACGGCGGCAATTTAATTATTGGGCCCGAACTGCCGCGAAAAGATATAGACCTAAAGAAATGCGCTTTTTTAAGAGAGGAATTTAATTTTGTTCCCCGCGTTTCAGAGGACTCTTTTATAAAGGAAAAAAGTGACTTATTGTTTGTTGATAAACCTATCAGGACTTTCAGAAGTAAAGCTGAGGCTCTTTTTAAAACTGAGAGCGGCCAAAAAGCGGCTGTGTTTAAAAAATATAAAAAGGGCAGGCTGATTGTTCACGGCTTTGGCTTTAGGCACGTATTTGATTACCATGTTGATATGCTCAAGAAAGTGCTGGACAAACTCAATATAAAAAGCATGGTAGAGAAAAAGAGTAATAGGGATATTCAGACCGCGTTAAGAATAAGCGGCAAACGCGGCTATCTTTTCGCGGTCAACTACCATCAGATTGACAAAAAGGTCAAACTTAGCCTTCGCGATTTTAACGGAAAAAAGGTTATTTTGCCTCAGCGGGGGCATTTTACCCTGCCTGCCAGAAGCGGAAGGATGCTGCCTTTAAATTTCACTGTTTCTGAACGTTTAACCATCCTAAAGACAACCGCGCAGATAGTCAGCCTTGCGGATAACAAAAAAGACACAATTACTATTAAGCTGCTGGTTACTCGCGACGGCTATGAAGAGATAAATCTTAAGCTAAAGGGAGTAAAAGAAATAGTCTTAGACGGCAAAAAGTACAAATCTAAACAGAATGAAAATAACTATTTAGTATCTTTTAGGCCGCAAAATAACACGGCAACTCTCATAATTAACTTCAAAAAAAACTCATAAGGCTCTATGAAAACAATCAGCGGACAGCTTCAGATCGAGACGAAAGGTTATAGTGACATTATAGATATAACATCCGAAGTTGAAGAAGCGCTTAAAGAAAGTAAGTTGCGGGCGGGTATTATCTCCATCATTTGCTCCGGCTCAACGGGGGCGCTGACCACCTGTGAGTATGAAAGCGGCCTAATTGAGGATTTGAAGCGCTTTTTTGAAAAGGTAATCCCTGAAAATGAGGCCTATCATCACAATGAGCGCTGGGGTGACGGTAACGGCTTTTCTCATGTACGGGCATCATTAATCGGCCCTTCTCTAACTGTTCCCTTTAATGAAGGAAAGCTGAATCTCGGAACATGGCAGCAAATTATCTTTATTGACTTTGACAATCGCCCCCGCGATCGAAAGATCCACCTGCAAATAATGGGAGAGTGAGGCTTGTATGATAGCTTTGCTTCAAAGAGTAAATAGCTCATCTGTAAGCGTAGACAATCAAAAGATATGCTCTATTTCAAAGGGCGCTTTAGTTTTCTTAGGAGTTGAGGCGGAAGACGATAGAACTGACTGTGAATATTTGGCAAAGAAAATCGCAAATATAAGAATGTTTGGAGATTCCAAAGGAAAGATGAATCTCTCGGCTCAAGATGTTTCCGCGCAGATTTTACTTGTATCGCAGTTTACATTGACAGCAGACACCAAAAAAGGTTTAAGGCCCTCATTTAGCAAAGCGGCTGAGCCCAAAAAGGCCGAAGAACTTTATGAGTATGCGGGAGCTTTGTTAAAAGATAAAGGTTTAGATGTAAAAACAGGCATTTTTGCCGCTCATATGATAGTTAGTTTAGAAAACAACGGCCCTGTAACACTCATCCTGAATTCGAAAAAATAAAGGAGGAAAGAGATGTCAAGAAACCGTGATATTAAAAAAGATGTAAAAAAGAAAGCGAAGAAAACGATAAAAGAGAAGAAGCTTGCCAAAAAAGTCAAAAAAGCGGCCAAATCTTAGTAAGCCGCCAAGATGTTAGTTTTTTAACGCGTAAGTTGGAATTAATATGAATATAGCCATAGATATTGACGGCGTGATTGCTGACGCTGATACTAAATTCAGAAGCGTTATGAAGGAGCGTTTTAAGCGCGACTTTCCTTTAAGTGAGGTCAAGACATTTCACTATGAAGATTCCTTTGAATTCAGCAAGGATGAACTAAGCCGGCTTTACGAAATCTTTTTTGATGAGGGTGTATGGTTTGATATGAAGCCGTTGAACAACGCCCTTGACTCAATAAGAAAACTTGCTGAAGATAACCGCATAATAATAGCTACAGCCAGGCCTCTTGAAGCCAAAGGAGTTACTCTAAAGTGGCTCAATAGGTATAAGGTAGCTTATGATGAAATTTATTTTACTCTTTCCGAGAAGCATCTGTTATCCGATAAATATAATGAAAAAGTAGATTTTTTCATTGAAGACCACCCTAATTATACCCGGCGCATCGCGGACAGCGGTATAAAGGTAATTATGTTTTCATATCCCTGGAATGACTGTGTAGAAAATCACCCCAATATATATCCTGTATCAAGCTGGGAAGAAACAATGAAGATAATTAAAAGGCGGCATAAGAATCGCGCCTCTACTTGACAAAAACGTGGAAATGGGGTAACCTTTCTTTTAGCAAGAGGTTATAAAAAAGTTGCAGGGGGGAGAATTATGGGGACAAAAAATTTGAAAAAAAATTTAACAATACTCCAGATGCATTGGGGGTTTCCTCCGACCATAGGAGGAGTTGAAACGCATCTTACTCTGCTTGGCCCTGAACTTGTAAAAAGAGGCCACAAGGTATATCTATTAACGGGCCTTCCTGAAGGCACTGAGCACGAAGAAGAGTACGAAGGCATGAAGGTCTACCGCACTCCATATTTTGATCTTAACTGGCTTTTACAGCGCGGATTTGAGGCTATAGAGGGCGAACTGCGCGAATTTCTATTTAGTTACCTCGATAAAATAAAACCTGACCTCATTCACACCCACAATATGCACTATTTTAGCCGGGTGCACGCTAAACTACTGAATGATTACGCCAGAAGCAATCAAGTGCCTTTAATCCTTACCGCTCATAATGTCTGGGATGACGGTCTTTTTCTTGACTTGACGAACGAAGTTGTCAAGTGGAACCATATCATCGCGGTTAGCAACTACATTAAAGAGGAGCTCCAAAGCGTAGGCGTAAAAGAGAGCAGGATTAGCGTCGTCTATCACGGCGTGGATACGGAACGCTTTAAGCCGGCTTCCGCTCAGGCGCTGATTAAAAAGTACCCCCAATTTAAAGGAAAAAAGGTAATTTTTCACCCTGCCAGGATGGGTTTGGCTAAGGGGTGCGACACGAGCATTAAAGCTATAGCTATTGTCAAAAAACAGGTGCCCGAAGTTATGCTTATTTTGTGCGGGATAAGAAATATAATTGATTGGAATTCAACTCAGCAAAAAGATATAGCCTATATGCTGCACCTGATAAAAACTCTCGATTTGGAGAAAAACGTTTATATTGATATGATACCACATAATCTTATCTCTAAGTTCTATAATTTAGCTTCCGTTTCAGTTTATCCCTCCACGGCATGCGAACCTTTTGGGATTACCATGCTTGAGTCATTGTCGAGTTCGGTTCCAATGGTAGTGACTGAAACGGGGGGTATGCCGGAGATAATACAGGATGGGCTTAACGGATACATTGTTAAGGTTAAAAAGCATAATGATCTGGCAGACAGGATAATCAGGCTGTTAAAAGATGCTGACTCGGCGCGGAGATTGGGTAGTAACGGAAGGGATATGGTGCTAAGGAGTTTTACAATTGAAAAAATGGTTGATGATACAATCGATGTTTATCAACAGGTAATGAAAGGATGTTAGCGGATGGCTAAGTTAAAGGGTTTGATTTTTGATATGGACGGAGTTATTGTTAACACCGTTCCGCTTCACTTTGAAGCTTGGAAAAAGATGTTTTCCGATTACGGCGTTGAGTTTAATTTTGACGATTACAGAAAAAAGGTTGACGGCATACCGAGACTGGACGGCACCAGAGCTATATTAACCGGTTTTTCTGATGAAAAACTGAAGGAAGCCGCGGATAAAAAGCAGGAATATTTTACGGATTTAATTACAACTGAAAAGGTTGAGGTCTATAAGGATACTCTCGCGTTTTTAAACAGCCTGGATAGAGACACGCTGAAGATTGCCGTGGCTTCATCCAGCAAAAACTGTAAAGATATTTTACAAAAAACCGGCCTGAGCTCTATGTTTAACGCTGTTGTTGACGGATACGGCTTTAATAAAGGCAAGCCCGATGCTGAAATCTTTCTTAACGCCTCCAGGCTGTTGAACTTAGATTATTTTGACTGCGTGGTTTTTGAAGACGCGGAAAAAGGTGTAGAGGCCGCGAAAAACGGCAACATGGCCTGCATCGGAATTGATAGGCACAATCAACCTCAACTATTAAGCAAAGCCGACCTTATCATAAACAACTTTTCTCAGGTTTCATTAGAGATGATCGAAAAAATAGTTATTGACCAATGATAAAAAAATATTTAACTGACAGCCAATGGCTGATTGAAAGAAAATCAAAAAACTTTTCCTCTAAGAAACAGCAGGTTGACGAATCTATCTTTACCATCGGCAACGGTTATATGGGCTTGCGTGGTATTTTGGAGGAAGCGCCGGAAGGCTGTATGCCCGGAACTTTTATCGCGGGTATTTATGACAAAAGTGTAGCTCAGGTAGAGGAGTTAATCAACCTTCCCAATCCGCTTGATTTCAGGGTAGCCTCAGACGGAGAAAAGCTTGACGTAAAAAGAATGCAGGTATTAAAACACCGCAGGGCGCTAAATATGCAAAAGGGCATACTTCTCAGGGAGACTTTGTTTAAAGACGCCTGGGGCAGAAAAATCAGCTATGAATCTGCCAGGTTTGCAAGCTACGACAACCCGCACCTTCTGGTGATGAAGGTTAAACTAAAGGCTGTTGGCGCGCCTGTACATCTTATGATACAGGAGTGCGTTGATGATTCAATAACTAATCAGGGCGGCCTTTTAGAAGGTAAAAAAAGGCACGTCAGGGCAATTGAAGCTGATATTGAAAATCATTTTAACTACCTTTGTGTGCGAAGTTACACATATAAGACATGGATAGCATATTCAAGCCTGCTTTCAGTAAAAAAAAATAAGAAAGAAAGGCTGTCTTCCTCCAGGGTACTATCGGTTAAATTAAAGAAGAACCAAAGTATAACCCTTACTAAATACGTAACAATTCATACCTCAAGGCATATAAGCAGAAAGAAGCTGAAGGCTATATCTTCCGAAAGCGTTAAAGGGGCTTATCGCGCCGGTTTTGATAAGCTTTTCCTGAAACACTCTGCGTCATGGAGTAAACTCTGGAAGATGTCAGATGTTGTAATTGGCGGCGACAAAGATATTCAAAGGGCGGTGAGATTTAATATCTATCACCTTCTTATTTCAGCCGGCAAGTGGAGCAAGGATATAAGTATCGCGGCTAAAACTTTAAGCGGTGAAGGCTATCGCGGGCATATTTTCTGGGATACGGAAATTTTTATCCTGCCGTTTTTCACAATGACCAATCCGCAGATCGCGAAGAAACTGCTTCTTTACCGCTATAGAAGAATGGGGGAGGCGCGTAAAAGAGCAATTGCCACTGGCTATAAAGGAGCTCTTTTTCCCTGGGAGTCAGCGGCTACCGGCGCTGAAACCACACCCGGTTATTCCAAAGACCTTGACGGCACAATTATAGAGATACACACGCATAACTATGAGCACCATATTTCTTCTGATGTAGCTTACGCCGTTTACAGGTATCACCTACTGACAGGCGATGACGATTTTATGCTGCGCTACGGCATGGAGATGATATTTGAAACGGCTCGCTTTTATGCCAGCCGCGTTAGCTATAATAGAGAAAAAGCGCGGTATGAGATTAATCACGTAATCGGCCCCGACGAATTCCACATTGATGTCAATAATAACACCTTTACCAACTATTTGGCCAAGTGGAATTTACTCTACGCAGTTACTCTTTACGACAAATACCGGTCAAGGTCAAACCGCCGTTTCAAAAGTTTAAAAACGCGCCTAAAGGTAACTGACGAAGAGGTTGCCGGATGGTTAAAAATTACCGAAGGGATATGTATTCTCAGGTCCGCCAAGAAAAAGCTGATTGAACAGTTTGAGGGTTACTTTAAGAAGCGCTCAATAACAATCTCAGAATGGGAGAGAAATTTTGTTCTCGCTTCTCCCAAGACTATTCCGCTCAAGCAAATTGGCAAAACCCAGTTTGTCAAGCAGGCCGATGTTGTTATGCTTTTATTTTTATTCCCCCAGAACTTTTCATCTGATGAAGTGAAAAAAAATTATTACTACTACGCGGAAAGAACTCTTCATAAATCATCCCTAAGCCCGAGTGTTCACGCGGCGGTCGCGGCCCGGATAGGCGACAGTCTGAGGGCTTACGTTTACTTTATCTATTCCGTTCTCGCTGACCTGCAGAATAAACACGGCAATACAGCCGATGGCATACATGGGGCTTCGCTGGGGGGAAGCTATCAAGCTGTTATAAAGGGTTTTGGCGGTTTGAGGGTTAGCGAACAGGGAATCAGCCTTCATCCTAATCTGCCAAGCCACTGGAAAATGCTTTCTTTTAAAATAGAGCATCACGGAAGAATTATCGCTTTTAAAATATCAAGGAATAAGATTGAGATAACTTTAGTTGATACCGGGCAAAAAAAGAGGGTCCGCAAACCACTTACAGTTAAGGTGCTTGGCAGGGATTATAACTTAACCGCCGGTAAAGTTGTAACTGTAAAAACAGGAAAAGAGAGGGGTGGTTCATATGGCCAAAGTTAAAGAGATAATTGCAGGTCGCAAGTGTTTTGCTGTTGATTCAAAAGCTTCGGTTAAAAAAATCAGCAAAATATTGACGGAAAGGAAGTTGACAAGCCTGCCTGTAGTGGATTCCCGCGGGAAGCTGGTGGGAGTTGTTTCTGAAAAGGACATTATAAAAAATTTCAATTCTAACAAGTTTCTGAAAATGACAGCCAAAGATATTATGACAAAAAATGTTACTTGTGTAAAAGAAAGCGACGCGCTTGAAAAAGTAGCTAAAATATTCAGTGACAAAAGCTTAAGAAAACTTCCGGTTATAAAGCGAGGCAAACTCATCGGCTGCATAACCAGAGACGATGTTATTTCCAGCTTCATGAAGTACTATTAATTTAGTAAGGCGTATGGATGAATAACTACGTCAATGGAAATATATTGTTTCAGTTTTTCGCGCCCGGACCAGGATTGGACTATCTTTTGAAATATGAGAATTATCGCGGGAACTCTTAAAAACCGGCGCCTAAAGGTTAGCTCAAAAAGAATTAGCCCTACCAAAGATATTGTTAAGGAGTCTCTTTTTAACATACTCAAGGATAGAATTAAGGGTTCATTGGTTTTAGATCTGTTTTCCGGAAGCGGTTCTCTGGGCCTTGAAGCCCTTTCGAGAGGCGCCCAAAAGGTAACCATGGTTGACAGGGAAATTTCTGATATTAAGAAAAATATAGCCGCCTTGGCGATTGAAGACAGCGGCCGTATAGAGATTCACCGAAAAGATGTCTTTCGTTACATAAAGAAATACTCTAAAAAAAGCGTTAAGTTTGATATAATTTTTGTTGACCCTCCGTATGATGCTGATATAGCTAAAAAGTGCTTGATTATATTATCTGACTATGCTATACTCTGCCACGATGGTTTGATTATCGTAGAACACAAAAGCAGCGATAAGTTATCGCGGCTTATTGGAATATTTGAATTAACACGAAGATATCAAGCGGGTAAAACTTCAGTATCATTCTACAAAAAAGAGAAGCGGGTTGAAAAAACAAAGAGTTGTTTATCCGGGAACCTTTGATCCTATCACTTACGGGCATATGGACCTACTCAAAAGAGCAAGTAAAATATACGAGGAGGTTATTGTCGCGGTAGCCCACTCCCCCAATAAAAAGCCATTATTTTCGGTTAAGGAGAGGGTGGCCATGATCAAAAACATTACAACTGATATAAAAAACATCAGGGTTGATGACTTTAGCTCATTGATTGCGGACTACGTCAAAGAGGTAAATGCTAAAGTAGTCATCAGAGGCATCCGGATGATTTCTGACTTTGAGTACGAATTTCAGATGGCCCTTACTAACCGCCGGCTAAATCCGGAAGTTGAAACAATTTTTTTGATGCCCAGTGAGTCATACTGCTATCTTTCCTCTAAATTAATCAAGGAGGCTGTTTCTCTTGGGGCTAATGTTGAGCACTTTGTGCCTAAAAAAGTAGCTGACGCTCTCAAGCGAAAGTTGCTGAAAAATGAATAAATCCGGGCTAACTCTATCGGGGGTAAATGGAAATACTAAAAGACATTTATGAAAAGGCTAAAACAAAGACGCGCAGAATAATACTCCCTGAAAGCCTGGATGATAGAGTTCTCAGCGCCGCTAAGATAGCGGCTGATGAACAGCTGGCTGAAATAATTTTAGTCGGCTCTAATGAAGAGATCGAAAAAAAAGCTGAGAGCCGCGGTTTGGATATTTCAAAGGTAAAAATTATCAATCACCTTAAATCAAAGGAGTTTGATTTTTACGCGCAGGAGTATTTTAAAAGCCGTAAGCATAGAGGAGTAACAATAAGCCGGGCAAAAGAGGTTATGAGCAACTCTCTTTTTTATGGGGCCATGATGCTAAAGCATGGGAGGGCGGATGGCTTTGTTGCCGGAGCGGCCAATACTTCCGGAGATGTAGCCAGAGCCGCCATTCATTGCGTAGGCGCTCTACCGGAGTTTAGAACAGTATCAAGTTCATTTATAATGATTGTACCTAATTGCGCTCTGGGCGCGAAAGGCTTATTTATATTTGCCGATTGCGCGATAATACCCAGCCCTTCACCGGAGCAGTTGGCTTGCATCGCTATTTCAACGGCCGATTTAATGAATAAGGTCTTTAATATAGAACCCAGAGTAGCTATGCTCAGTTATTCTACGAAATCAAGCGCTATGGGAAAACTTATTGATAAGGTTGCTTTTGCCGTCTCTCTGATTAAAAAGCAAAGGCCGGATATTATGATAGACGGAGAGTTGCAGGTAGACGCGGCCATTGTTCCGGAAGTAGCGCAAATTAAAGCGCCGCTAAGCCCAATAGCCGGGCAGGCGAACGTTTTAATATTTCCTGATTTAGAGTCGGGGAATATCTCATACAAGTTAGTCCAAAGACTGGCCGGGGCAAAGGCAATCGGGCCTTTGCTGCAAGGTTTGAATAAACCGTGCAGTGACCTGTCGCGCGGCTGTACCGTAGAGGATATAATCGGCTCTATCGCCATAACGGCGCTAAGGGTTCAGTAATTTATGAAAATTTTAGTAATTAACTGCGGTAGTTCTTCCGTAAAATACAGGCTTTTTGACATTAAAAACGCGAAGAATTTCCTGCTTTTAGCCAAGGGGTTAATTGAAAAGATTGGCCAGCGGGTTTCATTATTTACCCATATACCGGCGGATGAAGAAGGCCTAAAGAAGAAAAAAGTCAATATTCACAATCACCAAGAAGCCATTTCCCTGATAATTAAAGCTCTCGTAACTAATGGCAGGCGCGGAATACTGCAATCAAAAGACGAGATTGGAGCTGTAGGCCACCGTGTTGTGCACGGGGCGGAGGAGTTTACGGGGTCTACGTTAATTACTAATGATGTTGTTAAATCAATCAAGCGCTCAAGCAGGTTGGCGCCTCTGCATAATCCGCCGAATTTGGCCGGCATCAACGCCGTCAAAAGGATATTTGGCGGGGTGCCGCAGGTAGCTGTTTTTGATACAGCCTTTCATCAAACTTTACCGAGGCATGCTTATCTCTATGGCTTGCCTTATAAGTATTACATGAAATATCATATTAGAAGGTATGGTTTTCATGGAACAAGTCATAGGTATGTGGCTCTCGAGGCGGCCAAAAAGCTAAAAAAACCTTTAAACAGCTTGCGGCTTATTACCTGTCATCTGGGTAATGGCTGCAGTATAACCGCCGTAAACAGAGGTAAATCTATTGATACCTCAATGGGATTTACTCCTTTGGAGGGCTTATTGATGGGAACGCGCTGCGGAGACATTGACCCGGCGATTATTTTATACATTATGAAAACGGAAAAATTGAACCCTGATGAGATGAATGATTTGTTGAATAAAAAAAGTGGATTAAAGGGCGTCTCGAAGGTGAGTAGTGATATGAGGGATGTATTGGCGGCCGCGAAAAGAGGCAATAAATTGGCAAAGACCGCTTTTGATATTTTTATATACAGAATAAAAAAATATATTGGCGCTTATTTGGCTGTTATGGGAGGGGCTGATGCCATTATTTTTACCGCCGGGATAGGTGAAAATGTTGAGGTTGTACAAAATAAAGCCCTATGCGGTATAAACCGGCTTATTGGTAAAAAAACGCGCATTTTGGTTATCCCGACTGACGAAGAGCTGTTAATCGCTCAGGATACTTTTGCTATTGTTAAAAAGAATAAAAAGCAAAAGGGAATAAAATAACCAAACCAAGGCAGGTTTACGTAGGGACAGGGCTTGCCTCTGTCCGTTATAGATAACAAATATAAATAATAAAATTCATCAGGAGGTTAATTATGGCAGTTCCAAAAAGAAGGCATTCCAAGGCAAGGCGCGATAAAAAAAGGACGCATAAGAAGTTAGATATACCGAGTTTCGCGAAATGCGGCCACTGCGGGCGGGCAAAAAAGCCGCACGCTATTTGTCCTTATTGCGGCCATTATAAAGGCAAGAAGGTGCTTGAGATAAAAGTTAAGAAAAAGGATAAAACACAAAAGTAACTTATGAAAATAGCTATTGACGCGATGGGCGGTGATTTTGCCCCGAAAAGTACTATAGAGGGAGCTATTCAGGCGGCTAACGAATACGGCTATGAGATAATTCTGGTAGGTGAGGAGTTTTTTCTAAAAAAAGAGCTTAGTAAGTATAAGGCTGTACCGGATAAGATTTCCATTAAGCATGCCTCTGAAATTATCGGTATGGATGAAGCGCCCGCTGTAACAATCCGCAAAAAGAAAGATTCCTCAATAAACGTCGCGGTTAATCTGGTGCGGGATAAATTGGCTGATGCCATGGTAACCGCCGGCAACACCGGCGCGGTTGTTTGCAGCGCGGCTCTAAATTTAAAAACCCTGGAGGCCATTGACAGGCCGGGCATTAGTGTGGTTTTGCCTACTCTTCTGGGACAGACGTTACTAATTGACGTTGGCGCCAATATTGACTGTAAGCCCGAACATCTCCTTCAATACGCGATTATGGGGTCAGTTTACTGCCGTTATGTACTGTCTAAGAAAGAGGTAAGGGTTGGACTTTTAAGTATCGGAGAAGAAAAAAGCAAAGGAACTGAATTAACCAAAATAACGCACAGCCTGATAGATAAAAGCTCTCTTAACTTTATAGGCAATGTTGAAGGTAAAGATATATTTTCGGGAAGGGCTGATGTCATTGTCTGCGACGGTTTTACCGGCAACATTATTCTCAAAGTATTGGAGAGCGTAGCTGAAACGGTGACTGGTTTGTTTAAACAGCAGTTAAGCAGTAATCTTTTCACAATGCTGGGAGGATTGTTAAGCATGCCGGCGTTTAGAAACCTGAAAAGAAAGGTTGACTATGCCGA
>JAGLLT010000049.1 GCA_023140385.1 Candidatus Omnitrophota bacterium | reverse complement strand
AAGGCAAGCGCGTCAAACGCTGAATGGTCTACCAAAAAAGGGGTAATTTCAAAATCACCTATAACAAATCTTCTCTTTGAATTTATAGTTTTTATATGTATATTGGGAAGTTTATTCGGAGTAAATATATTAGAGATCTCAATAAGCGCCTTTGCTCCCTCGCTCATGTAGGCCGGTATCGCGGGGTTGACATAACCTAAAAGCCCATAGTGATCTAAATGCGAATGGGATATTAAAATCGCGTCAACGCATTTTTCTTCATTTTTATACAAACCTCTAATATTGGGAAGGATTTTTTCTTTCTTAAGCTCGGCAACAGACTTCCCCTTTAAAACATTTGAATCAAAAGGCTGTTTAGCAGCATTGACCAATGGCATACCAAAATCAATCAGGATTCTATTATTCACTGTACTTAGCTCAACACAGCTCCCGCCTATCTCTTTAGCTCCACGATGAATTATTAATTTCATTCTAAGAATGGATCCTTTTCAAGAATAATAGATTGTGCTTTTTCTCTATAGTAAGCACCCGCCAATTTAATAAAATCTTTGCCTATTTTTAAAGGAGAACTCTCTTTAAGAAAACTTATTTCTCTTTTAAATCTCTCTTCTCTACTACGAGAAATGGCAACAACCGCCTCTATTTCTAATGAAGCGGGAATTCGGCTTTTAAAACCAAACAATTTGAACCACTCAGAAGCTCGTCTTGAATGACGAAGCATCTTCAAAAGTACAACACTATAAATATATGCTTGAGATGCCGCATGTTGATAGGCATCCGGCTTTTTTAACTCCCACACAGAAAGCCTCGTCTTGTTATTTTTCAACCTATGCCTGGCAAGAATATCTATATAACCATTTCCGGCCTTTGGAAAACCGGTATTAGCAGATATTGGAAGAGGCATCTGTAAGGGGAATTTATTAGCAATCAAAACTGGCTGGATCCTTAACGAATCAAGGCCAAATTTTCCCGCCCCCCTACACATCTCAACTAAAAATTTTGACTCAATACGGTGTTCGGGACTTTTGACCTTAGGCATACCTTTCATAGAAAAAGCCAGATTCTTAAAATGTTTTCTCAAAAATTGAGCCTCTTGACCTCTCCATGAATAAACACCATCCGCAAGAGATAATTCAAACCATTGCTTATTTTTGACACAATGTCCTTTAAGCTGTAAAAAAACTTCTTTGTTTTTAACAATAAGGTGGGCAATTTCTTGACCAAAAAACCGAAGCGAAAAAAAAGCTCTACTACGAGATTTAGCCTTCGTCACCGAAACGTAGGCTTTAAGAGAGCTCCAACGATGAAATTCTTTTTTTGCTAATCGCAGGGATTCATTGCCATAATTAAGAGCATCCAGCCAATCCGATAATTTATTTTCAAACTCCCCATTATTAGCTATCCAGATTTTTTCAACTTCATGAAATAGATTTATATTCTTCGCCTCCTCCTCATCATGGTTAAAGGGGTTAAAGGGAACTTAAACATCAAGAGCGTGAGAATATTCAGTTATTACCTGAATAAGGCCTTTCGTGTCATCAGAAACAGCTTCAAGCTGAAGCATATTACCCATAAGCTTTATTGTTTTCTGCAGTTCTTGATATTTATTACAATCAGATTTTAATCTTTTTTCATTAATGGTAAAGCCATCTACCAAGTGCTTTCTTAACACATTAGTTGCCCAAATGCGAAATTGAGTTGCTTGCTGAGAATTAACCCGATAACCTACGGAAATAATAACATCTAAATTATAAAATTTAGTTTTATATGCTTTCCCATCTGCCGCAGTATGTTCCGAAATGGAACATACTGATTTTTCCTGTAACTCTTTGCTTTTAAATATATTAGACAAATGCTTAGTAATTGCCGGCCTTTTCGTTCCGAACAATTGCGCTATCCGCGGCTGGGTTAACCAAACTGTTTCTTTATCTAATCTAACTTCTACTCTATTTTTATATACTACAACTTGGCCTTTATTTTCTGTTTGTACATTCATTTGGCAAATCTCCATTTTTTTCTCATGTACTTACTCATAAAAAAACCTCCATTGGCTATAGTTTACCAACGAAGGTTTTACTTTCCCTCCCCGATTAAACGGTTCGGGACCAGCAGAGCTGGTTTTTAAGTCCAGGTTCCCCCTTCGAACACGGGACTGTTTTAAACTGTGAATATTATTATAATACTAAAAACATCAGAACGCAAGATATTTTTTGAAAATTAGGGACATATCCTAATTAACTTAAACCTTTCAACGCGGCTTTTTCTACTTGGGCAAGTCCAGTATCCCCTGGTTTGGGAATCGAACCCACAGTCCTGTCTTAATTAAAAATGCTTTTTAGAAAACGCACGACCAGAACCACTTTTTAAATATTTTTCAAAATCTCGCGCCTTTTCTTCATTCTCAAATGCAATATAATTTATAATTTTCCAAGGTTTATATTTTGAAGTATGCCTATTTTGCCCATTATTATGAGTTTTAAGACGCTTCTGAATATCCACAGTAAACCCCACATAGACCTCGCCAGAATCTACCAAAGATTGCAAACGATACACGTAATACATACTGCCCTCCTACGTACGCCCCGCTCTACTACGGCGGGCAGACTTCGCTCCTAATTCTGGCCTGCCAGACGTAGCCTCGAAGATTTCTGGCCTGCCAGACGAAGCCTCCCGGCCTTCGTAGCCGAGGCTACTTCGGCGGAGTTGGCTGGCGAAGTCTGGTGGACCCGTTCGCAACCAATTCGAACCATGACCAACGGGAATACTGAGCCAATTAAGTCAATCAAACGTGCTGCCGAAATCTCTGCCCACATCAAGATACTTCCTGTTCAACATCCTCATTTATACCAGAAATTAGCCCAAAAAGCAACTGAATTGCACTTATTGGGCATGTCCTATACCAAAATAGGGAAAGTCTTGAGAATTGATGCAAAAACTGTCAAAAGAGCTTGCAAACACAAACTCAAGGAAAGGAGCTAATTTATGTTCAGGCCATTTAGTATTTATAGGCTTATATACCCAAAAGAAAGATACATCTGGGCTCAAGTCCGCATCTTATATGAGACTGAAAAAGCCATATTAGTTGACAACGGCATGAAAATCTGGATTCCAAAGTCACGGATATACAAAATAAGGTTAAGGAAAGGTGTTTTTGAGATCTATGTTAGGGAAGGTATGATGGGGTAATTAAGGGAAGTAAATAGGCGTAACCTTTTTTCTCTTCTCCAGACGTGCAATTGACCACCATTGCAAAACTTGCCAAAGCGTTAAAAGTAAAGCATATCGAATTATTGAGCTAGTACAACCATCCCATATTTCATTTCTCAAAGACTTACAATGTTTATCAAATACCACTTGTCAGATTTGTGCCATTATTTCTTTTCACAAAGGTTAATACTCGTTTTCCCACAATCACAACGTAGGCTTTCGGGTGTTTCCCTGTCGGGAGAAACATAAAGATATTCGCCACAGTGTTGACACATAAATCCATTTAGAAGTTCCCGAAAAGCCTTTGCCACAGGTTCGAACTCCGACTTCCCCAAGTTCTCCCAAGAATTATAATGTATGGCCGTATTCACTTGCCATTCTTCAGCCTTACAGGCGTCCGCGAGATTCGCAAATTGCGATTCTCGTTCAGCTACTTGATCAAGTATATCTTTTTGATCCCAAGAATTTGCAGCCACTTTTGCACTTTTATATAGTTTCCGCAGCTGAATGATCGCTGAAGGCAACAATTCTCCAAGCTGATATTGAAAATCTCCACGAAATTTAACAAGCGCACGTAATCTGTGACATAACTCAGTAGCAATATACTCAAGATAGTGTCGAAGAAGACCGGCGGCTATACGTACGCTGTTAATCTTAAGATGGTCGTCTATTTCAGCCCATATATCTCGCTCATCCCATTGAGTTGGCCCATGTTCTATATTCCAGCTTCTGAACTGCATAGCGCTCTTTCCACTGATAATCTTTTCTGTTCTCATATGACGTAACCATACAGGATCATGGGTCGTCATAATAAACTGGGTCTTGGAAAACTTCTTCTTTAGAAGCGCACAAACCTGCCGACGATGTCCTACATCCACAGACATGAGAACGTCATCTAATACTGCAAAAGTAAACGCATTCCCCTGGAGGTATCTCATCAGCGCAAGATATAAGCATAATCCCATACTATCTTGATGCCCCTCGCTATGATAGGCGCCTGGAGGAAAAAAACCACGTCCATAGAAATCTACGTCAAAACCAAGCTTCCCGAGAGAAGGCGCAAGCTTAGCTTTAAACTCTTCTTCATCGCCTTGATGAAGAAGAGTATATAATGCTATAAAATCTTTTTCAACAGCTGCATAGACACTTGTCAGTACTTCGTCACTTGTCTTAGCATATATGTCGGAGACCTGACGCGCTTTCTCAGCTTGGTCCTTTGCAATCTTTTGTTTTTGCTTTGCTTCCAGAAAAACTTCAAACCGTTCTTGTGCAACCGTTAGCCATTCTCGCGCTGCATCTTGCTTCGAAGGTTCTGGTAAGACAATAATCGCCTTCTCAAGTTGGCTGATTGTATCTATAACTGCTTCCGGCACAATTACCAATTTAGATAGGTTTGAAATAGTTTCACTGAGTGGCAAGAATGCACTGATGCTATCAATATAAATTTTACATTGGGCAACATAATCACGTGTATCATCAATTGCTATAGGTGGTGTAGTAAGCACAGCGTAACCGGCCAACGTGTTTATCGCAGATTGCACCTTACGAATGGCTACTATTAATGGTACAAGCTTAATTTCCGCTACTTTTCGTTTACGGGAAATTTCTTTCAAATGATCAATCTTAGACTGCACATGTTTTTTCAATTCATCTAAATTCCAAGATGTATCACAAAATGGGCATGCTTCATTCTCTATGAGTTCCAGCCCAGTTGCATAAAGTGTCTCTCGTTTTACACTTGCCATAATTGCTGGATCGTTATTGAGAGCAATGAGTTCATCCTTCACTTCACTAACACATGCTGTGGTCAGCGCCCCAGTAAGTTCCATGATCGCATCATGAGCTGCTTTTATGTCAGCGATGGCTTGAACTTTAGGAATTCGCTGTGGTTGAGCAGGAATTGGCGCTGCCATTCCGTCTTTAAGAGATGTAGTTTTATTCAATTCAGAAAGCTCCGGAAGACCGAGAATTAAACGTTGTTTATTTACCACAACGAGTACATTTTCCTTTGTCAAACCAGAAATCCCTAGGGCACGCAACAAATTTGCCTGATTACTGGAGACTGCTGTATTAATCGGAATTAATTGTTTTTCACAACTATTAGCGATTTTTTGTAAACCGGTGCGAACTTTTTCAATCTGTTCAAGGTGAAGGAGGGCTTGAACCTCTTCCGCACGCTTACCGGGAGTAGCAAGAACATATCGGATCAACTCCCTTCGAGAAAGCATAATCTCAGGGTGTTTTTCCACTTTTTGAAGAATGGCTATTACCGCAGGTTCACTAGGTATCACAAGGGCATTGGTTGGATTTTTTAGTGTCCGTTCTATTGTAACCACTTTATCCAAGCTGTGAATCTTCGCTTTAACTATCACGCGAGCCTTATCAGGATCATTGCGCTTATCAACATGAGGACCATGTTTCTTAAGTGAAATACCGCCTTTTCCCTCTCCGGAGAGACGAGATATATTTCCAGTCAGAACAAACTCAAGTGCATCAACCACGCCACTTTTTCCTGTTCCGTTTGGTCCACAAATGGCAAAATTTTTACCTTTAAAATTAAGAGTAAGATCCCGAATACCACGAAACTCTTTAATTACAACAGACTCTATGGAAATCATGATGCTGACTCCTCACCGAAAACAGCTTCTTTTAACGCCGTTTCAGTAAACGCTTTGTCCTCTAAAAGGGTCTTGCGAAAACGAGCAACCAACTCAGTAGATACGCCAGCCTCTTCAAGGACTTGAAGAAATTTCTCAAAAACCTTTATAGGAACTTCCTGTGTATTATTATTTAAGGGAGGTGTGGTCATATTACTTTTCTCCGCCTTATTTTTTACTACGCTTTAAAAATGTATTGCAAATTTCCTGTATTTCTCTTCAGTTATTTGCCTGCCGTAAAGTTTAGACCATTGGTCAATTTGTTCTTCTTTGGTTACTCTATATTATTAAATGTTTTGATCAAATAAAGGCCTCCAAGCCCAGATTGAAATCCATCCACCTTTAAAGCCAGGCTTTATTCCTTCGAAGTTTACATTTTTAGAATCAAACCATGCTTTCATTACGTTATTAGCGTCTCTTTCGAAGAAATAATCCAAAGCATGCGCTATGAAGCTTGCTGGCGAATAATATATACCCGCCCCCTCACCCATTGAAGGTTTACCTGGGGCAGAAGGATATTTTTCAAGAAGTCGCCTCCGTAGG
Source organism: Candidatus Omnitrophota bacterium (assembly GCA_023140385.1). Classification (GTDB taxonomy): domain Bacteria; phylum Omnitrophota; class Gorgyraeia; order JAGLLT01; family JAGLLT01; genus JAGLLT01. The sequence continues at coordinate 7,421 of JAGLLT010000049.1, read as the reverse complement.
CGTGGGTTAAACTCCTCTATTCTTGTACATATCTGGTAAGCAGTCCTAAATCTTCCATTGGCTTCTTGTAGAATTTGATATACTTCATTTTGTGCTTCGATAAATTCCATTTTTTGTTCCCAATCTTTATTTTAAAACTGTGCTATTTTTGTGCCATCAGTATCAAAAATAGTCGTTATTTCTATTTTTTTGAAAATTCTGGGACCATACTTAATTACTTCAAAATAGAACCGTTTCATTTTCCAGTCGCGATGGTGGAGATGTTGGAATTCGCCACTTTTTGTATATAAAGCACCCTCTTCACCACGATTTTCACCACGATTTAATCTATTTTTATTAACACAATTCGCCATTGAGCCCCTGACATATTGCTGGGCAAAGGAGTCCCATCTTCCCTTTCATGAATGAGACGTACGTGACACAGTTTTATCCCCATCTTCTCAAAATTAGCACTTATTATTACGTCCGCAGCAGCTGGAGCATCATTTTTAATACTAACAACTTCAAAACCGCTTATATCCTCCCAACCATCGTACATATCCCTTAATTCACCAGGTGCCAGTTTCCATGATCTTCCGTATAACTTGGACATATGTCCATAATTTTTAACTACCCATAGCTTAAAATACTCTACAGCTATATATTCAGGAGAGTCTTTATCTATTACCGCATCTTTATTAATGCTGTGAATATATCCGCTATCAAGCTTCCTTGGTTTCCACTCGGTCATTTTTTTATTTATCTCTTCTCTTTCTATCCTCCCCTTTAAAAATTCTCTAAAAGAAAACGGCTTTCTTTCTTCAATAAACTTAGTCTTCCTATCTTCTTCTGTCGTCTTTGATTGAACCCAATCAGTAATAGCGAACAAAAAACACCAGCTTTTCGCAGCTACTTCATAATTATCATAAGACAGATCTCTACCATGCAAAATGCCATGTCTGTATGGCAGGAAAATTGGCTCACTTCTTGTCTTATTTCTTGGTCGTTGAAATATCTCTTTCAATTTGTTTATGCCGCCGTCTACCGTCGTAATAGCATCCCATACATCCAGATCTACTGCTTTTGCATGGAAACCTTTTGGGGCAACATCTGCAACGACACCATCAATGGTCATAAGCAATACTGGTATTGCTGAATGATATCTTCCCTCTTTATAGTCCTCCAGAGCGTATTGAAGAAACCGATACCGAACTTGCATCTCTTTACAAGATCTAACAAGAAATAATCTTTCTTCAATATTTTTTGGGTTAAAATGTTCTAATAACAACTTTTTTGCTTCTTCCATACCTTTACTTTCGAATGAATCAACAGCTTTTTTCATAAACTCATAACTAAATAAACCATGCACAATCCAACCATCGTTAGAGAAATAATTATTAAATTTTGTTGCATACTTTTTCTGCTCTTTTATCTTTTCTCCCAGCTCTTCACACTGCTGTTTCATTTCATCTAATTTCTTATTTTTTATTCCAAATATCCTAAAAAAGGAACATATTTTAAGAAGAACTTTGAATCCAAGTCTATTTTCTTCAAAATTCTTAAAGGTTGGTAAATCGTCTATACGCATTTATAATTCCAGGGACCCAATACTTAATTATTTTAAAATACAACCGTCCTTTTTTTGTTGCCCCCATTCCTTTTTTAAGCATACTTTACACCCTGCTCACTATCCAATAAATCTTCAAGCTTACTACGAAACTTCTTATCAAAAACCCTATTGTCACAAAAATATTCTACAAATTCAGCATAGCTATTTGGACTCAAAAAGTGGAAGAAGTATCGCTGTTTAATCTTGCTCTTTTTTAATTCTTCGTTCAGCGTCTCAAAATGCTGTTTTGCCCAGCGAAACTTCGCCTTATTTTCATTAGAATCATCATCGTCCGCCTTAATTTCAATAACGACAATATTTTCTCCAAGCTTCAAGAAAAAATCAGGATTAAAATTGCCTTGCGTCGGATGCTCACCCTTTCTCCATGAATACTCAACGCTATAAAATCCCATGTCCCGCGATTTTATCCAAGCATCAATTTTTTTGCATACTCTTGAGCTAACAATCTCTTCAACGAACTTTCGTTCCGGATCTTGCCTTGTTAAAACAACATTAACTGGTGTTTTAAAACAATACGAATTAACCTCTTTGCTTGCGCTTCGCGGCAAACTTTCATCGTCAATTATATCCTGCAAAATATCCACCATTCCATTACTGCACTCATCTTTGAAGTTCTCGGTATAAAAAATTGTCGAGCCGTGTTTTATTGCGCCGACGGCGATACTTTCTTTTTCAAGTTCTTTTGTACTGATTAATTTTGGTTTATTCACTTTCCTTTCCAAAATAATCGTTGATCCTCTTGCTCTAAAAAGTGTCTGAAACGCTTTGAAAATCCTATTGGCGTTATCCTCAGCTAAAACTCCACTTTTTATGCCAACTTTCCGCATTGAAGTTACAATAATCTCTTTAATTTCTTTCTCTGGAGGCAAATGCTCTTTTTCGTATTCGCCTTTTGGAAATCTAATTTTTGCCTCAAAATCTCTTGTCTTGAAAGTTTCAACTATTTTTGCCACCACTTCATCAATGCCGAAAACTTCTTTTTGAATTATTGTTGTTTTTGGCTTAATAATTCCATTTAAATCTTCGTATTCGGTTTTTCTGTCTATCTGCTCAACTTGGGCAACTAGGTTGATAAACCCTTTTGAGTAATCAAAAATTTCCGTGTCTTTTCTTGCTTTAACAGCTTTTTCCTGTTTTTCGTAATCAATCGTGTAAAGGTTAAAATTATATTTTTTTCTCTCTCCGGAAGTTAAAATCTCGCTTGTTAAACGGACTTCAATTTCTAAAATCTCATCAACTAAACCACGAATGCTTCGACTCCAAGCATCGTGGTTAAAAACTCTAACCTTCGGCTGTGGTGATTTGTATTCTTCCGGTATACGAAGCCCGCGGCCCAAAACCTGAGCAATTAAAAGTTTTGAATTAAAAGCTCGATCTTCCCAAGGTACAATTTGAAAAACATTTTTTACATCCCAGCCTTCGGTAAGCATAGAAACGGAAACAATCCACTCAACCGAATTTTCTTTATCATCAACATTTTTCAATTCCAAAATATTTTTCTTATGATCTTTATGCGAGGTAACAATTAGAACTTTTTTCTCAACTGCTTTTCGCGAGATTTTTTCCCGCTTTTCCAGAAAATCAATCAGGTCCTCCCAAAGCATTTTTGCTTTGGAAATATCTTTTGTAACTAAAATCGTAAGCGGCTTAATAAGCCGATATTTTTTTACAAATTCATCATGATTATCATAAATCTTTTGAAATTTCTCTCTTTTCCTTTCTGTAGGATTTGAAGATACTTCGTCTTCCGCAACATAATTAACTGATTTAACCACCTTGTCATCAACCGCTTGGCGGATTGAGTAACGATAAATAACATCGTTGAAATACTCATCATTAACATAAGCCGTTCCGGTAAGTCCTAAAATGTATTTGAAATTGAAATCAGGACTAAGCAAAAACGCTTTCCATTTCCTTATGTCCTTTTCGCTCGATGAATTATAGACATGATGAACTTCATCGTTTAACACCAGAACGCGCCCGCCGCTTCCTTTTAAACTGTCGTTTATTGATGATCCCGTCTTTTCATAAACGGCGTGGATATTTTCAACGCAAATGTCGCCGTTCTTGATTGTGCTATTTGCGTCAATAATTCTCGGATTTTTGAAAATAACATTATCCGGCAAGGCTTCTTTAATTTGATTATCGCCGGAAAGTTTCTCAAACTTTTCTTTCAAGCCCGATTCAATCGTAAGCGATGGACAAAGCACTAAAACTTTATCCACCAAGCCAAGCCCTAAGGCGATTTGTGCAATACCGTAAATCACATAACTTTTACCCGTTCCTGTTGCCAAATCAATCACCGCAGACAATTTATGCGGCAAAGGCAAGTTTTTCTGATAATCGCGAATGCCTTTATACCTCTTTTGCAATTCGTCGTTTTTTCTGAAATTTTCCTCAATCAAATCTTCAATTGATCTGTATTCACCTGATGCAAGAAAAATAACCGCATCCCTGATCGCTTCTTTCTGAAATTCTCTATCGCCACAAAGCACATCAAGAAAACTGACCCACTTTTTTAGATTGAGCTTTGTCGGATCATAGTTTTGCTTCACTTGCAAAACTAAATCTTGCGTTTTATAAATTTTTATTCCTTCTGTCATAATTAATTCCTATCAATTAAGTCATAAGCCAAACTAGCCAAAACGATATAATGAATGGCTAAATTTTTATCTATTTCCTTGGCTGGAGTATGGGCTTTTTCATTTCTCAAAAATTGGATCGCCATATGCAAAAATTTTACTCCGTCAAAAAAATCTGATTCAGCATCGTTTTTAGGCTGGTGCCCAAAAATTATAGAGTAATTTTCTTTTTTAAAAGCTTCATGTGCCTTTTCTTTGCCAGTGATTTCTTTAAGCTTTTCTCTTACTATTTTATATGCTTCCTCAACAGCATTAAAATAGTGGTCATTATTTAATAATCCCTGTACATGTGAAAAAACATTTTTATTTAAAACTATACTTATTTGTTCATTTATAATGTCTGCTCTAACAGTTACATCCTTTTGTGCAACGGCAGTTTTATTAAAAAGCTTATTTGCTATTTTTTTTGATGCAGTGATTATTTTATCTGGGTAGTCCTTCCTCCTAAATTCATCCAAAATAATTTTGTGTTCAATGTATTCAATTAATTTTAAAATGCTTTCGCCCGCAAGAATATTGTCTGCCTTCTTCCAAAACCCTCTCATTCTGTTCGCTTTCGACCCGCTTGCATAGTTATATTTCTCATCAGAAAAATTAACACTTAATTCATCATCAAAAAATTCTCTTATTGTTCTATCTGAAAAATCCAAAACATAACCTCCACCCATTCCAAAGAGATTTTCCAATATTTGCTTATCAATAGTTTTTAAATCTGCCATAATTATTTGACCTTAAATTTTTCCCGAAATTCGTTACCGTAAATATCAACATAAATCGCCATAATTTGCTTGCCGCAATCCTTTTTCGGAAATTCTTTTATAATTTCTTCTTCGCTTTCTTCTTTTTCGCTTTTCTTATGATTGAGCAAGTCCTGCGCAAAAAAGTAATTTGTCATCATAAATTTTTCGCCGTCATAATTTAAATCCACAAGCAACATTGCCAAACTTTCAAAATTTTTAAGCTTTTCGCCGGTTTCGTCTTGCGAGTAAGCAGACTCAAACTTTTTGATTTTTAAAACAATTTTGTCCTTCAATTTCTTAATTTCAGATTTTACTTCTGGTTGACGGATAAAGTGAAAACCAATTGCTTCGTCCAGGTCATTGATTTGGCTTTTGCTTTGCGGCTGACGGAATTTCTTAAATTGCACTTTGTGCAATTCTTTAATAATTTGATATGGGACTTTCAAAAAGTAATAACGTACATTACTTATTTGGTGGTAGTCGCTGATAAAATCAACATTGTTTGCCGGTGCAATTATATAAAATCTCCCATCGATTTTCTTCCCGATACTTTTGTGTAATTCCTGTAAATATTTTTCATCAACACTTGTATTCTTAAAATCCCAATACGGAAAGATTTTTACGTAAAATTCCCGTTTTTTCCCATCAATTTCAACTCCGCTAATTTTTGTTGTTTTTGTTCCCTCAATTTCAAACAAATCTTTCACGAAACGAACATATTCATCCTTTTTCAAAGCAAAAATCTTTCCGAGATCATAAAGCCCAGAAGTAACAACGGTAAAAGATTTTGCCGGTTTCCCGTATTCCTTTTTTGGGTTTTCCAAATCTTTGCTTTGATCAATTTCCAAAAGTCGTTTTTGTGTTGTGTAAATTGCTAATTTCCCAATATCACAGCCAACCCAACGGCGACCAAGTTTTTCGGCAACTGTAAGTGCTGTTCCGCTGCCGCAAAAGAAATCCATAACAAGATCTCCTTTTTTTGATGAAGCGCGAATTATCCTCTCTAAAAGCTTCTCAGGCTTCTGGGTAGGATAGTCAATATTTTCATCTCCAGAAGATACAATAGGAATTTCAAACCAATCTCTTGGGGGCACTGGCTTATAATACTGTCGGTAGGTATCAGCCCCTTCAACAGAAAGACCTTTAGACCCCTTATTATTTCTAATTACATATCGTTTTCCATCTTCACCAATGTGTTTATATTGTTTCAAAACTTCTGGGGCAGGTTCTAATCCTACGGATTCCCAGTCAAAATACATCGCATCCCTACTTTTTGCGTATAGAAAAATATTTTGATGTTTACTATTCCAGTATGTATATGTCATTTCACGACCTGAATACAACCAAATAAGCTCGTTCATAAAGTTACTTTCACCAAAAATTTCATCTAAGACTATTTTTGCATAGTGCCCCTTTTTACCATCAAGATGAACGTAAATACATCCGTCATCAGATAGCAATTCACGCGCAATGATGAGTCTTTTTCTTAAAAATTCAATGAACTCAGCCCCTTTTGTTTTATCTGCATACGCCTTTTGTCCTCTCTTTGCGCCAAAATCACTTTCAGTAGCAAAGGGCGGGTCAATATAAACCAATTTTACTTTGCCTTTAATCTTGCCTCTGACGAACAGGTCCCTATTATCATTAAAAGTTTTTAAGATTTGTAGATTGTCGCCGAAAACTAAAAGATTGTGCCAATCCTTGGAGTAAAGAGGATATTGTTTGCCATTGAAAATCTTTTCAATTTGAAGCGGCACCGGCTTTGCTTCCTCGGTATCAGCCAGCACATCCTCTTTTCGCATTTTTCCGGCATAGACGAGTTCGTATTCTTTTTGCTTGGTCGGGAAAATCGCGTATTTATAAACTTCCGGAATTTCTTTTCCGCTTTTAAGGCAATCAATTAAAAACTCAATATCTTGTTTGTTTATTTTTGGTTTCATAACAATTTGCGTTCCTTAAAGCTTAAAAAGTTAGCGTTGGTGATAATAATATGGTCAACCACTGCTATTTCCAAAATTTTACCAGCTTCAACTAATCTATTTGTTATTACCAAATCGCCTTCTGATGGTTCGGGATCGCCCGACGGATGATTATGAGCAATGATTACTTTGGCGGCGGATGCTTGAATTGCTTCTTTAAATACTTCTCTGGGATGCACCAAGCTTGCGTCTAATGTACCAGTTGAAACATTGTTCATCTTTACCAAATTATTTCTTGAATCAAGGCTAAGAATAAAAAAATGTTCCTTTTTCTCTCTACCAATTTTTTCTTGAAGAAAAGTTGCCACAACTTGCGGGGAATCAAGAGCGATCTTTTTGGACAGTTTTTCTTTTGCGTAGTGCGTAGAAAGTGCTTGAAAAAATTTCAGACCAAAAATATTATGAGATCCCAGTCCCTTGATTTGTCGAAGTTCTTCCGGTGCAGCTTCCA
>JAGLLT010000048.1 GCA_023140385.1 Candidatus Omnitrophota bacterium | reverse complement strand
ACCTAAAGTTAAAAGAAGCTCCACTATTTCATAATCTAAAAAGCCATCCAGACCGCCTTGTAAAAGCCTTTCGCGCAATCTTTTTCTGTGTCCTTGAACTTTTTGTAAATCCTTAATTTTCACCATACTTTTATTTGATTAAATTATCTACGCCTACCTTTAAGGCATCGGCAATTTTGCGTAAAGTATCAAGTGTTGGGTTTTTATTTAATCCAGATTCTATTTTAATAAGCGTGCTATAGGTAATTCCTGCTTTTTGGGCGAGTTGTTCCTGAGATAAATTGTACTTTTTCCTTAGTTGTTTTATGTTTTTTGAAAGCATAATTTCTCCTTACTTTGGCTTTTAAGATCCTTCAGCCTTCGGCTTCAGGATCAATAGAAATCTTTTAGGTGCACTTAAATATTTAGAAGATTTCTATTGACAAACTATCAATATAATGCTATTATTATATTAATAAATTGCTATGATTAAATTGCTTTTACTTTAATGATATTTTAACTCGAATTTTTTGAAAAGCAAGGAAAATTTTTGTGGAAGTTAACCTGAGTGAGATTACTTCAGTCGTTTCGCTCCCTCGCAATGACAAACAACAGAAAAACTTAAGCTGGACTGATAATCTGTCCGTTCAAGAACTATTGGATGTTATAGCTTCCACCATAGCCGATGAATATATTCGTATAGCCAAACAAAACCCGGAAACATTTTCAAATAATGGAGGCTTAAAATGAAAGTAGCTATATACGCAAGATATTCTTCTGAGAACCAAAGTGAAAAGAGCATTGATGATCAAATAAGAGTCTGTAAAAATTACGCTCAAAATAATAGTATGACTACTGAAGATAAGCATATCTATATAGATGAGGCAATTTCAGGCTCTATTATTAACCGGCCCGCATTGCAAGCTTTGCAAATTGCCGCTGAAAATAAGGAATTTGAGGCGGTTATGGTAGACGATTTATCGAGACTATCCCGAAGTAACCATCAGATGTTAACATTAGTGCTTAAATTTGACTACCTTCAAATTAAAATTGTCTCTGTCTCTGACGGCATAATCACAGATGATGAAAATTCTAAATTAGGTATTCATATACGCGGTCTTATGAATGAGTTATATCTTGATGACCTTAAGAAAAAGACAATGCGCGGCTTAGAAGGACAAAAAATAAGAGGATTTAGCGCAGGAGAAAAGGTATATGGCTACTCTACCCATCCGGTTGGGGAAATAAAACTCAACAAAAAAGGCCAGCCAAAATATGACGGCATGATGCATAAGATTTATCCCGAAGAAGCGGATGTTGTCAAAAGGATGTATAAAGAATTTGTTGAGGGAAAGAGTTTAAATAAAATAGCCCAAAGACTTAATGAGGATAAAATTCCGACTAAAAAAGGTCTTTCAGGCGGATGGAACCTTTCAAGTATAAGCCGAATATTAAAAAATGAGAAATATGTAGGCCGGTGGGTCTGGAAGAAACACAAGAATGTTAAAGACCCAATGACCGGAAGAACAAAAAGAATTTTACGTCCTGAAAATGAGTGGCTCTGCTCTTTCAAAGAAGAACTTATCATTATTAATAAGGAAGATTGGGGAAAGGCTAAAAAGAGATGGATTGAAATTAAAGGTACGTGGCCCGTTAGAAAAAAATCAAAAAACTCCACTTTAAAACAAAGAAGCTACGTTCATAGCTGCCCTACTTACCTTCTTTCAGGGCTTATGAGATGTCAGTCTTGCGGCGGCGCTATTATCTTAATAAGCGGTAAGGGTTGCGGATATTACGGCTGCGCTAACTCCAAGAGAAAGACTTGTAATAATAATCTATTAGTACCAAGAAAACGCGTAGAAAAGATTATAATTTCAAAATTAAAAGAGAAAATATTGACTTTGGAAAATTTAAGCTACGTATATCAAAAGGTGGAGAAATTAGTTGCTTCAGGCATGAATGAAGTGCCTGAACTTGTTAAGAAAAAGAAATCTCAATATGATAAGGCGTCAATAGAACTGCAAAATTATCTTAACTATATTAAAATGGGTAATTTCTCAAAAGCTGTATCCGGGGCATTAAAGGAAGCTGAAACAAAGACTGAAAATTTGAAAGCGGAAATAGAATCATTAGAATTTCAGAAGCAAAATAACTTTAAATCTCCACCTAAAGAATGGATAAAACATAGATTGGAAAATTTACACGAAACATTGGATAAAAATACCATTTCGTCCGCTTTAGCCTTAAAAGAGATACTTGGAACCATACAGCTTGAACCTGTAAGTGATAGAAATGAGGATATTGATTGCATTATAAACAACAGAAAGGATTTTAAACCATATTACATAGCCCATACAAAAGTTCAAACCCTTGCCTTATTAGATGATAAAGACAAAGGTTCGAATTGGTCGCGTTGGTGGAGGCGCGGGGAATCGAACCCCGGTCCTTAAATAGGTCAATAAGAGTATCTACGTACATAGCCTGCTTCTTTAAATTTCACTCTTTTAGCTCCAAACAGGCAGGATCTAAAAGAGCTAGCTTTTAAGAGCTTCACCTGACATCTAAAAAGCTATAGATGCCGGGCTATCCTGCTACTTGAGTTTACTTAATTCCGCAGGCAGAAATTAAATAAACCTCGCTGAACCTTTTAGGCAGCGAGAACGTTGGCAACTTGCGTTTCCGCAGTTACTTTTGTCTCAGGTGTTTTACGAGGCCTCCTGAGAACCTCGGTACGCAACTCCTAATCAGCTAAATAAGTCGAAGCCAAGTCGCCCCCTTTTTTTAGCGGTCTTTGTGCCTTAAAGCCCTTTTCATCTCTATTTCATGGGTTTTGCGCTTTAAGGACTCTCGTTTATCATACATCCTCTTACCTTTGCAAAGAGCCAGCTCCACCTTAGCCATGCCTCTCTTAAAATAAAGGCTCAAAGGTATCAGCGTAAAGCCTCTTTCAGAGGTTTTACTAACAAGCTTTAGTATCTCTTTTTTATGAAGCAGGAGCTTTCTTTCTCTTTTGGGATCCGGCAGATAATTTCCGCTTTTATCATACGGAGTTATCTGAAAACCGGATATAAAAACCTCATCGCCTTTCAGCCTAGCAAAGCTTCCTTTTAGATTTGCCCGGTGATTCCTCAGAGACTTAACTTCCGCCCCCTTGAGCTCAATACCCGCTTCATAAACCTCTAAAACTTCGTAATCACGCCTGGCGGCGGGATTACTTACAATTCTTTTCGTCATTTACTTGAATATAACATAAATCGATATAAAAGTACAGGCCATTATGTGTCGGGGATTGACAAGGCCGCCCTTTTTTAGTATAATCTCTTTGATACAGCCGAAGTGGCGGAACGGCAGACGCGCTACGTTCAGGGCGTAGTGAGGTTTATCCTCGTGAGAGTTCGAATCTCTCCTTCGGCACCAAAAACAAGTTACTCTTGACACAATTGTATATTATAAGGTAAACTTACCTTATGATGAAAAAAGAAAACATTCCTCTTGTTATTGGCCTTTGCATACCCGTATTAATGATCATTATTGTAGCTATTAGTATATATCTGCCTACTTTATTTGCCCCCGAGCCGATACACAACTTCATTTATGCCAGTTGGCATCAAAATTACGCTTCGCATCACTACTATGTAGATAAGGGCAAAATTGTCCGGGAAGAATCACCTCCGCCTTACAAAGGTTATGAAGGCAATTTATCCTCTCCTAAGCTATTCATCTACGATATTAAAAATAACCAACCAAAAGAAATACCCTTAGAGCAAGCGCAAAAATATAAATTAGATTCAAGCAAAACTTCACCTGATGGTTTTGAAATAACTTACGGTTCTTATGATTGCGACCCTTTCTTTGTGGGTTGCCGTAATCATGGAACCGTTTATCTAAAAGGACACCACATAAGTAAAAAATTAAATATTGAAAAAAACCAGAACTATTACTGGCGTAACTTTAACTTTATAGGGTGGATTATGGATTAATGATAGATAGAAATCAATTACTTGAATCTATCAAAGAAGCCGCGTCAGCTAATCTTATAACAAGGGCTGAACTTCAAAAGGCATATAATGACGGCAGGGTAACCAAAAAATCCGATGCCGCAACCTGGGATATATCAAAAACGCTTTATTTTATTGGAGCGGCAATTATATTTATCGGTATCTGGGTCTTTGCTTGTCAGCAATGGGATGAGTTAAACAATATATCAAAAGTATTATTAACTCTGGGTACAGCTTTGGCCTGCTATATAACCGGGGTAATTTTAATCCACTATAAAAAAATAGACCTTATCGGACAGTCTTTTTATTTTATTTCAATGCTTCTGATGCCGGTTGGCCTGCATGTAGTTTTTGATATAGCCGGTTTTGATATTGGAACCTATCAAGTCCAAACCCTTATTTCCGGCACTCTCCTTGTTTGCTATGTGCTTTCATTCATCGTTTTCAAAAAACACCTTTTTACTATTTTTAATATTATTTATGGGACATGGTTCTTCTTTGCCTTAAGTGGTTATCTGGTAAGAATTAATCCCTACTTTAGCGGTTCCACATTTAATTATTACCGAATACTTTTTGTAGGTATCAGCTATCTCTTATTGGGATTTTTCTTTTCTATTAAAAATAAAGCTGTTTATTCCAGATTGCTCTATTCCGCGGGAACATTAGGGCTCTTATCGGCTGCCTTTGCTTTAGGAGGCTACGAGCCCAACCAAAACCTTTTCTGGGAAATTATATATCCCGGCCTTATTTTCGGTTTGATTTTTTTAGGGATATACCTTAGAACCCGCGTCTTCTTAACCTTTTCAGCTATTTACCTTTTCGCCTATATCTGTAAAATAACTTTCGAATATTTTAAAGACAGTGTTGGCTGGTCGGTAAGTTTAATTATAGTAGGCATGTTTCTTATAGCTATAGGCTACCTGACAATATACCTGCACCAAAAACTCTCATCAATTTCACAAAAATAATATTCTTTGTACTGGTTGTTATCTTACTTTAACCGGGACGCGCCGCGGATTTATAACGGGACCGGCTCGCCCAGCAATCTAAATATCTCACCCAGGCTGGTTGTCTTGTACTTCTCGTGTAATTTGGCGGTTATCTTCTTAATCCGATCACTGCCATCTCTTTTCCTATACTCCTCCGGTCTGACAATATAGTATTTGGTTATAAACTTTCTCATATCTCTAAGGCCTTCTTTATACAGCTTCACCCTGGGAATTTCAAGAAGCTCCTTTAGACATCCTTTTACCGCTTCCTTCCTCTTGGGAGACATCGGAAACTTTGATAAAAACACTGCCCACTCATAGGCTCTCTCAGGATTCGCCTTCTTGTCCTTTTCAATCTCATTAAAAACTCTGCCGACATAAGCCCTTTTCAACCTTTGGATACGAAAGCTATCGCCGCCTACTTCCAAAAAATAACATCCATCAAGATAGAGCATAGCATCTGCCAAATGAGACCGGCCTGCCCAATTATGTTGTCCTATAAAAAACCGCAGGCGCGAATACTCGTTTTTTCCTCTTTTATAAGTGCGAACCATATCCATGCGGTTAAAACAGTTGGTTCCGCTCAATTCATAAACTACCGTACGTTCAGGCAGGTTTTGAGATTCACCCCCCGCCCCACAGGCTAAAACGCCGGCAAAGCTTCTTTTATCCACAGCCGCCTTAAAGGCCGCCCTGGCTCCTCCGGAAAAGCCGGAGACGTACATCCTCTTCCTGTCAATAGGGATACGCATGTTTACGTCATTCATCATGGCATAAACGGCTTCTAAATACCAACTGAAACCATTGCGGGACTGAACTGAAACGGCCAAAATCCAGTTGTTTTGCTCGGCCCCTTCTATATATCGCTTCAGCGTACTTTCATCTCCGCCATTAGGGCTCATAATATAAATAACCGGCCACTTATCTTCAGGCTTAAAGGATTTAGGGTAATATAAGAAGTAACTCCAGGCGGGCTTATACAGGCACTTTATCTCTTCGCTTGTCTCTCCGGGCCGGCATAATAAAGCGGCCTCTTCTTTTTTGTCAATCTTCTTTTTGTGGTTTTTAACAATGTAGTCTCTGTCCTTCTGGCAAAAGTTGGCAAAAGGTACTTTTACTATTTTCCCGTCCCCCTTTTTAAGTATAATAGAGGTACCCTGCCACCTGACAAAAACAGCTTCAATTTCCTTGCCGCTCTGAGAAGACCAGGTACGCATGCTCAGCTTAGACTCGCCAAAGCAGGCAAAACATAATAAAAAAACCGTAATTACTATAATATAATTTATAGCCTTTTTCATAATTTTATACAGTCCATATTATTTTAAAAACACACCCTACTATATAAGTATACCTTTAAAAAAGGTCAAATTACAAGGAAAAAGCTGTGGATTTCGGCAATTCATCTAAAGAAATTATACTTCCTGAAGTTGCCGTAGGGGCAGATTAAAGGTTAATTGGATTTATTGAGTACCTGTTTGAAGGTATCGAAAAACTGCAGCATAGTACTGGAAAAGGAATAATTCTTTTTTAGCTTCCTGCTTACATCGCCGTTAATAATGACCTGTTTTTGGCGGATATAATCAATCTTTTCAACAATGTTATCAACATCTTTAAAATCCACTATATACTCATCGAGGCCAAGTTTGGTAAAAACTTCTCTTATTCCCAGTGTTTTATTAATCAACGCCGGTGTGCCTGTAGCTATAGCTTCCAGCGGAACATAACCGTAAGTTTCAAAATGAGAAGGGCTGATTATCAGATCCTTGCTTTGATAAAACTTTGCCAGTTTGTTAGTTGACATAGAGGGGGTTAGCTTTATCCCGGCCTTCAGAAATCTCTTAACCGCCCTGGAGGCTTTTTTGCCGTCTTTTGAGCAAGTACCTGTATAGTTTGAGACCATTTCAATTTCACTATTATTGCTAAGGCGCAGTTTGTCGGCTAAGGCCAGACAGAACTCCGGATTTTTTACTCCGTAATGCCGGCCGACATAGCCTATCTTAAACTTGCCTTTTTTAGTTATCTTCTTCTTTTTGATAAAAAACTCGTCCGGCAGGCCGTTATGGATTACCCAGGAATGCGGAAGTTTAACCTGATGAATTCCCTCTACCGTCTCCTTGCTGTGAGTAGACGGAAAAACGTAGCTGTATTTCGGATTAACAAAGTCCCTTCCCATTCTCAGCCATATTTTCTTGGTCTCTTCCATCTCTATAATTCCGCCATAACGGATTATAAAGGGTGCCTTTGCCTTTCTGGCGGCACTTAATAAAAACCAGGGAAAGTAAAAGGTTCCAATGATAAGGATGATGTCTGGTGACTCCGCCTTAATAATCTCCGCCATTTTATCAACTACCGGCTTGTAGTGGCGTTTGAACTTAGTAAAGGAGGTAAAATTATGCAGCCCCTTGGGCGTCGGTACTGAATAGACAGAGGTGTTACGATAGCGTCTTCGAAACTCACTCTTGTCCTCTCTATTCTCATTAATAACAACCAGCTCATCATTCTTGTGATTAGAAAGAATCTGCTCCCGCATCTGCTTGGTTGTCCGGGCTATGCCGCCTATTCCTGTATGAGATGTAACTAAAATTTTCATTTCGCTTATTAATATCCTTTACCAGATTTGCCGTATTGCAAAAACAAGTCAGATTTGTTATCTTAGCACAACGTCCCCACCCTGTCAATCGAAAAAAAATTTTATCACCTGTGGGAAATAATGCTATAATAGGAACAATATGATGCTAAATGAAAAAACGAATAATAACCGGTGGAAATTATACTCTTTTTTACTGATTTTGCTTTCTGTCGTCCTCAACCTGAAAAGATGGGGCTCCTTTCCGAGCTTCATTGATATTTACTACCATTTGTCAGTAGCTGAAGGCTTTAATAAGGCTGGAGGATATGCCGTTCAATCTTTCTGGGAGTTCGCCCCCATAGGCCGCCTGCACGTTTACCCTCCTTTTATCCATACTGTAATTCTCCTCTTCTACAAGCTTAAACTGCCCCTTCTGCTTATAGCCAGATTAATTGAATTTACTATTTTTCCCATTTTACTGTTTACTATATGGTACGTGATAAAAAAGGTATTTTACGAAAGGTTGGCCTTTTTCAGTGTGCTGGCGGCAATTTCCACTTACGCCTTTTATTTATCAGTCAGCACCCTTATTCCCGCTTCACTGGCGCTCATATTCGGCCTGGCCGCCCTGCTGGCTATAGAGAAAAACAAGGCCGTCAGCGCCTCCCTGCTCCTCTGTCTCTCCCTCTACTCTCAAGCCGGCGTATCCTGGTTTATATGCCTGGCGCTATTCATTTACGGGTTCTTAAACAGGACAAAGTTCAAAATCTGCCTTATTAGCCTCGTCTCAGCCCTTCTTTTGACCTTACCGCTTTTCGTTCATCAGTTCAGGGCGCTGGAGTACGTCGACCTGAGGGGTATTCGCGAAAACCTATATCTGGAAATAAACATCCTTATATATTTAACGGCGGCGGCCGGCATATTTTTTTCTCTGCGAAAAAAAGGAAGCTACTGCTTCTTTATTGCCCTGCTCATAGCCATGGTGCCTTTTTTGGGCTACTATAAATACCGGTATATCTGCGGCCAGGGAATGATCGGGCTCATACTATTATCCGCCCTGACTCTCGACACCTTCTATCAGAAAGCCGCTCAGAAGGCGGCAAAAAACCCGGCAGGCAAAGGGGCTCTCTATACCTATTTTACGGCAACCCTTTTCCTGTTTCTCATCTTCTCCCCCACCATCTATCATTTTCAGAGGCAAACCGGCTTCTTAGGAGTTAACTCTACCTACGCCAATTTTCTTAAAGCACATAAAAGAATGAAGCTCCCTGCGACAAGCTGCAGGGTATCAAGCGGAATTCGCCATAGCCAAGAACCCGCCTACGCTAAAGCTTCGACGGGTTCGCCTCCATTCATCCCCATGGCAAGCCACGGAGTATTTTGGCGGAGGCGAATAATCAGGCCCAACGAAACATCCATTCATTTCCCCAAATCATGGAAAAAAGCGAGTGATATTATTAGGGAAAACTTTGCTGAAGGAGATATAATCTACTCCAATCAGCCCTATATAGCGGGTGTGGTCTCGGTTTACAGCGGGCATGCCACCTCAACCGCGATGCTTTCTGAAATAGGGCCGCTTGAAGAGTTTGATGCTCTCGGTAACTCCAAAATCATCGTCTGGTTTAAACGCCCGGACAACAAGCCTGACGAAAAACTAACCCTTCTCATAAAAAAACACGGCCTCGAGCCGGTTGGAGAAACAGATATTCTCTATATATTCAAAAATCCCCGCTCATCCGCCAAAGAAACGATAAAAAAAGCGTTTTTGCCTGCCTGGTTTATGTTTTTCATCCTCTTTGCTATAATAGCGGTAATTATCCGGGATTTAAAAAGTAACAAAAATATAATTTATCAAAAGTAGCATACACTATTTACCCAGGCTATAGCGGAATCAACAAATAACACCTTGAGGAAGCAGTATGCCAAGACGAGAGTTAACGCGGCAGCATAGGCGGGGCCAAGCCATCCTTTTCCAACAAATCTTCTCCTGACTTCTATCAGCCGGATGATGACGTTAGCTGAAATAATCATCAGGGCGGGCACAACAGTCAAAATATAACGACTCTGGAAATTCCCCTGACATATCGCGGTAAACATTATCCAAAAGGCTGTTATATACAAAAAAGAAGCCTTTGACTTTGCAGCCGGTAAAAGAAATAACCCAAGTATTGAAATCATATAAAAGGGTGAAAGCTCAATTAACCTCCTTAAGTAAAAATACCACGGCTCTCTGGCAAACATACCTATCTCCCAGCCGCAAGGCGGCACATAATTTATATTAAGCATATTTACCAACCCCTTCGTCATATAACTTCTTGAAAACAATAAAATGAGGCCGGCGGCTATTATAATGTAAACTGCCCGCCGTGGATTAAAAGGCTTCACCCGGTATTTTTTAAGGTACCCGTTATAAATGAAAAAAGCAATAATGGCGCCCGCGGCAATAATTAGGCTCCAGACAGAAAAAATCTGATAAAAATTGCCTTTCGCACTGCCCTTAATACTAACCATCTCCGCTAAAAAACCGGCCTTGTATACCCTGCCATTCCAGACTATCCAGGGAACAAACAAAACAAAACTTATCAAAGGCCAGAGCCAGAAATACGCCAACTTAAAAAGTTTTTTATTGTAAAACAAGGTGCAGGTAAAACCTACAGGAAATATCAGGAAGGCCGGGTATTTAGTTAAGATAGCCAGTCCGGTACTTACTCCCGCCCAGATAAAGTATTTGGAGCCGCCGTCAAATATCGCCTTTATCAGAAAAACCAAAGATATCCAGAAAAAAGCCGCGTAGGTTGTTTCCATCCATATTTTTTGGGAACACATCCAGTGTATGGGGTCAAGGGCGACAAGTAACGCCGCTAGCAAACCTGTATATCTGTTAAACAGGAAAGCTCCGGCGCAATAAGTCATAATTATAATTACCAACCCTGAGGCTAACGAAACAAAAAAGGCCGAAGAGTATGACGGCCCAAAAAGACGGTTGAACAAAGATATCAAATATGAAAACAAAGGAGGATGTTTAAACAAAGGTTTATTGAGATAATCCGGCAAAAACTGGCCATTTTTAGCGCAGTGTTCATAAACGGTTTGAGTTGAATAGTTCGAAGGGTCACTATTCAATTGCAGGCCTAACTGAACATAAAGAGTCTCATCCAGAGTAAAAGAGTGATTCTTCGCGAATCCGGCCCATCTGCTTAAAATCACGGCCCAAAGTATAATCAGGAGACCAATAAATATAAAAGATTTTCTTTTCAGTTTCATTTTAAAAGTTTTTTAAATTCATCTTCGCTTATTATCTTAACACCCTTCTCTTTTGCCTTCTTAAACTTTGATCCGGGTAGTTCTCCGGCCACCAGGTAATCAACCTTACCGCTAAGCGTTGAACTAACCTGCCCTCCCCGCGCCTCCACCTCTGCTTGCGCCAGGTTCCTCGAAAATGATGGAAGCGTACCTGTAAAAAGAAAAGTTAGATTTTTAAGCTTCCCCCGGACAGCTTCATTATGTATCTTAAGACCGCTCTTTTTTAACTCCTCTATTATCTTAAGGCTCTTGCCGCCGCTAAAAAAATCACTGACGCTTTCGGCCGCCTTGGGGCCAATCTCCTTTATCCCCTCCAATTCACCCCTTTTTGCCTTCCTCAGTTCATCTATGTCTTTGAAGTTAGCCGCCAGCACCTCCGCTAAATGCCTGCCCACGTGACGAAGTCCCAGGCCAAAGATAAATCTTGATAAGGTTGTGCTTTTACTTTTGGCAATACTATCAATCAACTTTTGGGCTGACTTCTCCTGCCAGCCGGGAAGCTCCAATAGGTCTTCTTTTTTAAGCTTGTAGATATCAGGAACTGCCTTGATTAAGCCCCTGTCAAAAAAAAGCTCTATGGTCTTATTGGAAAGCCCTTCAATATCCATCGCGTTTTTCGAGGCAAAATGCTTAATAGACTCCTTCATCCGCGCCGGGCACAAAATGCCGCCGCCGCAAAAATAGTATACGTCTTCATGTATTACGGGAGAACCACAGACAGGACATCTTCCGGGCATATGAAACTTTTCCTCATTACCCGTTCTCGCTTCTTTGTCGACGCTAATTACCTGAGGGATAACATCACCCGCTCTCTGAACCTTTACCTTATCTTTAATCCTGATATCTTTTCTCTCAATCTCATCCATATTATGCAGAGTGGCACGGCTAACGGTAACTCCGCCAACCTCCACCGGCCTCAAAAGGGCAACCGGAGTCAGAGTACCTGTCCTTCCCACTTGGACCACAATATCTTCTACAATGGTCGTCTCTTTCCTCGGTTCAAATTTAAAGGCCGCCGCCCAGCGGGGAGTAGTACTGCGAACCCCCAAGACATCGTGATAAGCTAAATTGTTTACCTTTATAACTATACCGTCTATCTCATAATCTAACTTATCCCGTCCTCTCTCAAGGCCGCTATGATACTTGATAGCCTCTTTTATAGAGTCAGAGTGCCTGATTTCCGCGTTAATCATGAAACCACAGTCCTTTAAAAGTTCCAGGGACTCCTCCTGCGTCTTTATCTTCCTGCCGGAACTTTCAATCACTTCGTATATGAAAGCTGTAAGCCCGCGCCCGGCGGCAATCTTAGGGTCAAGCTGTCTTAATGAGCCGGCGGCCGCGTTTCTGGGATTGGCAAAGGCCTGCTTATTTTCTTTAATATGTTTTTTATTCAATTCCTGAAAGTCTTTAAGCAGCATCACCACCTCACCCCGGACAACAAGATGATTAAGATTCGTATCGCGCAGTTTAAGGGGAATACTCCTTATCGTTCTAAGATTCTCGGTTATATCCTCTCCAATTATTCCATCGCCTCTGGTGGCCCCCTGAATAAAAACACCCTTTTCATAACGAAGCTCAACGGACAAACCATCCAGCTTGGGCTCACAAATATAATCAAGCTTATCAACGCCAAGCGTCTCCCTGCATCTTTTATCAAAGCCCAAAGCGTCTTTTTTTGTGTGAACCGCCTGCAGGCTGAGCATCCTGCCGGCATGTTTCACCTTGCTAAAGCCCTCACGCGGAACGCCGCCAACTCTCATAGTAGGCGATGAAGCGTCTTTTAACTCAGGGTACTTCTCTTCCAGAGACTTCAACTCTCTAAAAAGTTCATCATACCTGCTATCAGATATCTCGGGCCGATCCTTAATATAGTAGAGACGACTGTGATGTTCTATCTGCCTCCTCAGCTCCTCAATTTTCTTTTTAACACTCTCGCTGGTCAAACTTCTCTCCTTGAATTAACTTCTTTTAATGCTTTTTAAAAATTCACCGCACTCTAAGGTGTTTAAAACATCTTTTTTTTCCAGCCAGCCGCGGCGGGCCGTAGTTATTCCATACTTCATATAGTCAAGACCGTCAACAAAATGGGCGTCGGTCGAGATTACCACCTTCACCCCAAACTCTTTTGCCTGCCGGCAGTGAATATCATTTAGATCCAATTTGTCATAATGAGCGTTCAGCTCCATAGCCACGTTTCTGCTTGCGGCCTCTTCGAATATCACTTCAAAGTCAATTTCCGAGGGTTTTCTTTCTCCTATCAGCCGGCCCGTCGGATGCGCCAAAATATTTACATATCTATTTTCCATTGCCTTTAACAGCCGTAAGGTCATTTTCTCTCTGTCTAAATCAAACCTGAAATGGACGGCCGCGATTACAACATCCATCTCCTTTAAAAGGCTGTCATCAAGATCAAGAGCGCCATCCTTCCCAATGTCAACCTCAACACCTTTTAATATCCTGATACCTTCGATTTTTTTGTCAACCCGCTCAATCTTTTTTATGTGCCTGAACAGTTCCTTTTCGTCGAGGCCGTGGGCTACTCTCACCGCCTTTGAGTGTTCGGTAATAGCAATGTACTTCAACCCTCTCTCACGCGACGCCTCTGCCATTTGGACTATGGTCTGTCGGCCATCACTGGCATCGGTATGCAAATGCAGGTCTCCCTTTATATCCTTTAGCTCTATCAACTCCGGCAGTTTATTTAAAGAAGAGGCCTCTATCTCACCTCTATCTTCCCGTATTTCAGGCGGCATATAGCGCAGGCCTATACTGCGATAAATATCCTCCTCCTCTTTACCGGCAATAGACTTATCGCCTTTAAACACTCCGTACTCATTTATTTTCAGGCCCTTAAATTTGGCGATTTTACGGATATGGACATTATGGGCCTTTGAGCCTGTAAAGTAAACTAAAGCCGCGCCAAAACTCTCATCCCGCACCACCCTCAAATCTATCTGAACCCCTGATTTAATAAAGATACTCGACTTGCTGGGCCCGCTGGCAATAACCGTTTCAGCCTCCGGGTAGGAGATAAATCTTTCGGTAACCTTCTCGGGTTTATCGGTTGAAACCAGAATGTCAATATCGCCTATTGTCTCCCTTCCCCTCCTCAAACTGCCTCCCGCTTCAATCCTGTCTATCTTAACCTTGCTTTCCTTAAGATGGCGGATAATGGCCCGAGCGCATTGCTCCGCCGGTTCTAACTTCATCCTTTTATCAAAATGCCTGAACTCCTCCACCGCGACCAATATCTTCTCTTCGGTCTTTTCGCCAAACCCCTCCAGGTCTCTTACCTTATGCCCCAGGCAGGCCTCCTCTAAATCATCAAGATTATTAACCTTTAGTTTATCGTGCAGTACCCTTAAATGCTTGGGGCCGATGCCTGATACCCGCATAAGTTCAAGAAGCTGGGGAGAAATTTTCTTTAACAGCTCCTGGTGTTTTTTAACCTTTCCCGTTTCAAGCAGCTCCGTAATCTTTTTGGCAATGTGCTCGCCGACACCGGGAATTGCCCTTAGATTCTTTTCATCGCCCATATAAATGTCTTTTAAATCTTTCGACAGCTCCCTGATATTTAAAGCCGCGTGCTTATACGCTCTTATCTTGTATGAATTGCCGCCGGATATCTCGAGCATATCGGCTATTTCTTCAAAAACCCGCGCTATTTCGGTATTTTCCATAATTTAGAAAACAACCTCTCTCGTTTCAATCTTTTTAACACCTCTTGCGGCCATCTCTTCTATCGCCTTTTCTCCGTCACCTTTATTTATATCAACCGCCTCAACACAGTCAAGAAGCAAATAAACTTCAAGGCCCGCTTTTAAGGCATCAAGAGCCGAGGACTTGACGCAGTAATCAGTCGCCAGGCCGCAAATGAAAAGTT
The DNA here is from genome assembly GCA_023140385.1 of Candidatus Omnitrophota bacterium. GTDB lineage: Bacteria > Omnitrophota > Gorgyraeia > JAGLLT01 > JAGLLT01 > JAGLLT01. Next base: position 6,703 of record JAGLLT010000048.1, on the reverse strand, counting down.
TCTTAACTCTTAATTTTTTAATAACCTCTGATAAAGATAGGCCTTTGTCATCCTGCCCTTCAAAGGCCGAATAGCTATCCTCATCTATCCGGGTCCCTTTTGAAATAACGATGACATTATCCGGCAAATTCAGCAGGGGATGAAATTCGGCTCCTTTGCTGTTGCGAACGCAGTGTGTCGGCCAGTCACCGCCAAACTCTTTAAAATGCCTTGAGTCCGCCGGGTGCCAGTCGCGCGAAGCGATAATAGGCAGGTTTACTTTTTTGAACTTATCTATAGAGATGTTTATATTACTGATTATTTTATCACAATCTTTGACCGGCAATTTACCGCCCGGACAAAAGTCATTCTGCGCGTCAACTATTAAAAGCGCTGCTTTAGACATCTTCAATCTCTCTCTTATGTTATCCGTGAAGAGCCTGCCCAAAGACGGCCGTTGAGGCCTCACAAACTATCTCAGAAAAGGTGGGGTGGGCATAGATGGCCTTGCCAACTTCATCAACCGGAATATTATGGGACATACAGAGGGCAAATTGATGTATTAGCTCTGAGGCCTCGTGCCCCAATATAGAAACTCCGATAAGCTTTCGGCTTTTAACGTCGGCGATTATCTTTATAAAACCTTCCGGATAATTACTTAATACTGCCCGGCCGTTCGACCTGAAGAAGTGCTTGCTAACTTTATAATCAGACCCCGCGGCCGAGGCCCGCGCCTCTGTTAATCCCACTCTGGCTGTCTCAATGTTGGAGTAAACTACAGCCGGAATTTCCCAACTGTTAATTTTTGCTGAAGGCTTGCCCAATATACTCAAAGCCGCTATCTCCGACTCTTTATAGGCGGCGTGGGCAAACATCGGATAAGGAGTGATATCTCCCACCGCGTATATATGAGAGGCCGTAGTTTTCATATTTTCATCCACCTTCACCCCCCCGCCTTCAATTTCAATGCCCACTTTTTTAAGCTCCCCGATGTTTATGGCGGGTTGCCGGCCGACCGCTACCAACACCAGATCCGTTCCCACCTCTTCTTCTTTATCCACACCCACGATCTTTACCCTAACCAGATTTTCTTCCTTTTGTTTTATTTCAAGGCGTGACTTAGTATAAATCTTAATGCCGTCTTTTTTAAGCAGTTGAGTAAGCCCTAAGGCAATGTCTTTATCCTCTGTGGGTAAAATACAATCTTTTATCTCAACCAGAATAACCTCACTGCCTAAATTATTAAAAATACAGGCAAACTCTATGCCGATAGCTCCGGCGCCGGCAATAATTATCCTCTTGGGAAGAACCTCCAGGCTTACCGCCTCCCTGCTCGATATAATCTTTACTCCGTCAAGCTCCAGGCCGTTAACCTCAGCGGGCTTTGAGCCGACCGCCAGAATTATATTGTCTGCTTTTAAAACCGTACTGCTGTCGACTCCCTGCTTCACGCTTACCTCATCGACAGAAATAAGGCTTGCCTTACCCTCTATAAAGTCAACCTTATTTTTCTTAAACAGGTAACTAATACCTTTTTTCAGCGCGGCTGACATCTCCTTTGAGTAGGCGGTTATCCTTTTTAAGTCAGGACTCTTAACCTCAACTCCAAGGCCGTACCTCTCCCCGTTCTTTTTTAATTCAGCCCGCATCTTTGATATCTTAAGCATACTTTTTACCGGTATGCATCCTTCATTCAGGCAGGTGCCTCCGAGGGAGGCGGCTGAGCGGTCTATGACAGCAACCGATTTACCCGCTCGCGCCAGCCGTATGGCGGCAGAGTAGCCGCCGGGGCCCGCTCCGATACAGATAACATCGTATTTTTTATTCATACCTACTCTCCATAAGAAATAATCGTATTGTCAAAACTATTTACCTTTTATGCGTTTGAAAAACTCTGAACAAATTCTAAATCCTAATATCTAAATCCTAAATAATTTCAAAATTCTAATGCTCAAATGTTATAAACCTTAAGTGTCTTTGTTTTGGTCATTTGCATTTTGGACATTTGGATTTGTTTAGTATTTAGTGCTTAGTATTTAGGATTTTTACAATGAATATAACTCTTTTAAAATCACTTTGACACTATTATTTATTAGCCTATAGCAAGCATCCCGTCAATACTTCTTTTTGCTTTTATCCTGATATCCTCGGCAACTTTCACTTCGTGCGAAAGGTTCTCTAAAGACCATAAAACTTTTTCTAAAGTTATAAGTTTCATTGTCGGGCAAAGAGCCGGCTCCAGTGTCGGATAAAATACTTTAAACGGATTTTCAATCTTTAATTGATGGATAATCCCTACTTCTGTTCCGACAATAAACTCTCCGGCGGAAGACTCTCCGGCATACCTGAGCATACCGGCCGTCGAGCCAACACAGTCTGCCATCCCAATAACTTCAGCGGTACACTCCGGATGAACCATAACCTTGGCTGAAGGGTGAAGTTTCAACGCCTCCTTTATTTCATCGGCCTTTATGTTAGCGTGGGTGGCACAATCTCCCTGCCAGCAAATAAGCCTTCTCCCTGTCACGCTTGAGGTATAATCACACAAGTTTTTATCAGGGACAAAGATAATTTCCTTATCAGGCGGCAGAGAGTTAACCACCTTAATAGAATTGGATGAGGTACAGCAAATATCAGATTCCGCCTTAATCTCAGCCGCGGTATTTACGTAACAGACAACCAGCGCCGCGGGATGTTTCTTTTTCATTTCTCTTAACCCCTTAACATCAATGGTATCGGCCAAAGGACAGCCGGCATCTCTTACCGGAATGATTACCTTTTTATCGGGTGAAAGAATAGAAGCCGTTTCCGCCATAAAGTTGACACCGCAAAAGACAATTACCTCGGCGTTAGTTTCGGCGGCCGCGCGGCTTAAGGCCAGAGAATCCCCCAGTAAATCAGCCGCGTCCTGAACTTCAGGCCGTTGGTAGTAATGAGCTATAATAACAGCGTTTCTCTTTTTCTTTAAATCGGTAATTTCTTTAATAAGTTCTTTATCCGGCTTTTTCATTATATCCTCTCGTAACACTGCTGATTGTCCCGCCTCCTAAAACCACATCTCTATTATAAAAAACCGCCGCCTGCCCGCGGGTAATTGCCATTTGTTTTTTCTTAAATACGACTTTTAGCCTTTTGTTTTTAGCAGGCCGGATTAGAGCCGGCGAGGCCTTATGGCCGTACCTTATCTTCACCGATGCCTCAAAACATTCTCTAAAACCTTTTGACAAAACAGAAATTACATCATCAACCTTAAACTCTTTAGCATAAAGGTATTTCTTGTATCCGGCGGTGATAGAGTTGTTTTTTTCGTCTATATCAACCACATATAAGGGGTATTTGTCTGAAAGCCCCAACCCTTTTCTCTGGCCTACAGTATAATATACCAGCCCTTTGTGCCGGCCAATAGGACGCCCGTTAACATCATATATCAAACCTTCTTTAATCGGCTGCCGCGAGTACTTTTTAAAAAAGCTTTTATAGTCGTTATCCGCCACAAAACAAACTTCCTGCGATTCCTTTTTTAGAAAACGAAAAAACTTCTGCTTCTTCGCGATATCCACAACCTGTTTTTTCCTTAGATGCCCAAGCGGAAACAAAAGCCTCTTAAGATCCTCCTGCTTCAACTGGTAAAGAAAGTAGGTCTGCTCTTTGCTTTTGTCACGCGCTCTCTTCAGAAGGTATTTCCTTTCGCACTTGTCATATTCAATGACAGCATAGTGGCCGGTAGCAATAAAGCCGGCCTTCAGGCTCGCGGCCTTTTTTTTAAGAAGGCTGAATTTTATATCGCGATTGCACCTCAAGCAGGGATTAGGCGTCCGCCCCTCTTTATACTCCCGCAAAAAGTAATCCACCACACATTTTTTAAACAACCTTTGGCCGTTTACAACAGAGTGCTTTATACCTAAAACCCGGGCAATGTTAGCCGCTGCCTTTATTTGCAGTTCCTGCTGACGCCTAATCCGCCGGTTATCCTTCTCTCCGGATAAAAGCCGGAACGTAACTCCATAAACATCATAGCCTTTATCTTTTAATAACAAAGCGGCCACTGATGAGTCAACTCCGCCGCTTAAACCCACGACAACTTTTTTGCCTTTCATTAATAAAACCTGTCAGCTAACCGCTTCGACCGATTTGATTTCCGGAACTTTGGATTTCAGGGTTTTTTCTATACCCATCTTAAGGGTGACAGAAGCCATCGGACAACCTCCGCAAGCGCCCTTCAGGCGCACCCTGACTACACCGTCTTCGGTAACCTCAACCAACTCAACATCCCCACCGTCCCTCCGCATAGCCGGCCGAATAAGTTCCATCGCATCCTTAACTTTCTCTTCCAAGTTCAATTTGTCATTCATTACAACTTCTCCTTCGTTACTATACGCTATATGCTATATTCTATACGCTACTTTATGGGTCTTTCTTTCAGGCTTTTTGGTTTTTGCTTTTCTCCCGGCCCGGGCAGCATATCTACGGGCTCACTAAGCAAAAAACGCCCTTTCTTTATCCACTCTTTTAAAATGCCGGCTATCTCCTTGGCCTTAATGTAACTTGAGAGACTGGCGGTGGGCACCTCTTTTCCCCTGATTTTAATTGTTCCGCTTTTGAGTTCGGCGTAATTTACCTCCGGTAGTTTCACTTTTAATTTTTTAGACTTCTCTTTTGAATAATCTACCACCCGGGTATAAATGTCCTCGTCCTTCACAGCCGCGTAACGACAGACTTCCTCATTTAACACCGGAATCGGTATTCCTATGCCGACTGTCAGACTTACGCCATAACCTAAAATAGACGCGCCTTTTAAATATTTTGAGCTCATCTTTTTAAGATCACCCATTACAGCTATTGTGCCTGCGGCGGTCTTAGGAACACCGCCTTTTGTCCTGACTACCTGAGGGTTGTGCTGTGTGCCCTGCCAGGCAACATAGCCAACACCACCGCCCAGGAAGATTCTGGTACCTATGCCTATAGTCTTATAGAAGGGATCATTTAAAAGAGGTGACAACTGGCCGGCACTGCAGTAGTTAGCGTTGCCCAGTCCGGGCTTAAGAACGCCCATATAGGTATAAATAATTTCATCCGAGAGATTAATACCCACGTTATAGTTTTGATAGCAGTTTCTCGGGTTAAATAAAACGGCTTCATTTATATCTTTGATGTTAATCAAGGTATCCAGCTTCTGTCTTGGATAACAGTCCGTTCCATAAGAAACAATGTTTAATCTTATGTCCTTTCCCGAAACCAGGTCTTCAATAACGTGGCCGCCGCCATACCTAAACCTGCCGGGATGGATTTTGTTTTTCGGATCATCCCCGGCCAAAGCCGCGGCACCGATATATAAATCAGCCGCCGCGAAACCTGTATAGGCCGGAATATCATTCAAAAAAGCCGTACCTCCGCCGGCCTTTATTTTCGGCTTTGAGTGGCCAATATTGAAGTACGCCCCGGATGAACACATCGGGCTAAAGGTACCGGTAGTAACCACATCCACCTCCTGAGCCGTCTTTTTAATCCCTTTTCTGGCCACCAAGTCAATAATCTCTTCAGCGTCTACAACAATAGCCCTGCCCTTTTTTATCTTTTCATTAATTTCCTTTATAGTTTTCACGATTTAGGTCCTTTCGCAGGTTAAATTATATCTCTCACCTGTATCAGGCAAAATCACAATAATCGTCTTGCCCGCGTTTTTTTCCTCTTTCGCCTCTTTTAAAGCGGCAAAGAGAGCGGCTCCTGATGACATCCCGGCCAATATCCCTTCTTCTCTGGCTAATCTCAAGGCCGTTAATCTTGCTTCCCCATCGGTTACTACCGCCACTCTATCAATTAATTCTCTTTTTAAAATATGGGGTATAAAGCCTGCCCCTATGCCCTGAATTTTATGCTCACCCGGACTGCCTCCTGAAAGCACGGCAGAGTTTGCCGGCTCAACGGCCACTACTTCAATGCCGGGATTTTTTTCCTTTAAAAACTCAGCAGTTCCTGTAATGGTGCCCCCCGTACCTACACCGGCTACCAGAATATCAACCCTGCCGCCCGCGTCCTCCCAAATTTCCGGGCCCGTTGTCCGGCGGTGCGCCTCTGGATTGGCGGGATTTTCACATTGGTTTAAAAATATGGACTCTTTATATTTTTCAGCCGTCTCCCTGGCCCCTTTTATGGCGCCTGCCATACCCTCGTTAGCCGGGGTTAAAAGTATCTCCACGGCAAACGTCCCCAGAAGCCTCCGGCGCTCTACATCAACTGTCTCGGGCATAGCCAAAACCAGGCGATAACCTTTTAAGGCACAGATATAGGCCAAAGCGATTCCAGTATTACCGCTGGTAGCTTCAACGATTACGGTTTCATCCTTTATCAGGCCTTTTTTCTCGGCATCTCTTATCATAGAAATGGCCGTTCTGTCCTTGATGCTCGATAAAGGATTAAAAGATTCAACCTTTGCCATAACCCGCGCCTTTAGCCCTGCCGCCAGCTTATTTATCTTTACCAACGGCGTTTTACCAATTAACTCTGTAATATTATTAGCCGGTTTGGTCATTTACAAACTCTCCATTGTATTTAAGGTACTGCTAAAATTATTTACCCTTTATACGTTTAAAAACTCTAAGCCCTAAACTCTAAATTCTAAACAAATTCTAAACTCAAAATCTAAATGTTCTAAACTGTTTTGGACTTTGTATTTTGGTCATTTGGATTTGTTTAGTGTTTCGGATTTAGGATTTAGGATTTCCCT
>JAGLLT010000047.1 GCA_023140385.1 Candidatus Omnitrophota bacterium | reverse complement strand
GCCTTAAGATGATATCTTACAGCGAGCCTTTGCCTTAATTGAGGCAAATTTTTTATTTTTTCTTTTAATTCCGGCTGGCCTAAAAGGATAAGAGTAAGGAGGAAATTATCATTTAGTTGAAAATTTAAAAGGAGTCTCAATTCCTCAAAACCGCTCTCTTCTGAAATAGCTTGAGCTTCATCTACAACTATAACTGTATTTTTATCATCATCCCTATTTTTATATAAAATATCGTTAAGATAATGCAGCAAATCAGTCTTAGATAAAAGAGAAGATGTGTCGCCGCCTAATTGATAAATAATTTCTTTCACAAGTTCCATGGACGGAAGCATCGGATTAAAAATAAGCGCTGAGTGATATTGTTCACTTGAAAGTTCTTCCAAAAGAACTCTGCTTAAAAGGGTTTTTCCGCTTCCATACTCTCCGGTCAAAATACCCGCTCCCTTTCGTTCTCGAATAACATAAAGCATTCTTGACAAAGCCTCTTCATGTCTTTGAGAATAATAGATAAAACGCGGATCCGGCGTATTCTCAAATGGTTTCTCCCGCAATCCCCAATATGCTTCGTACATACTACTTAGCCCCGTTAAGCATCTTTTTAATCTCCAAGAGAGTTCTACCTTTTAACTGAAATCTCTTTATCTTTTTAAGCCGCTCAAATACTTCTTTGCCGTAAAGCCGGTGGCCGGAGGGCGTACGCTTGGCCTCATAAATCAACTCTAATTGGGTATAGTTATGGATGACCTGCCTGGACAAACCCGCGTATTCCATTACTTCACCAATTTTAAACAAATTTTTAACCATAGTTGCTTCCTATCTACCGCAGTAGAAAATGCCGACCTATAAATTACATTTTACATATTATAATTTACACTATAAAAGAGATTAAGTCAAGCCCCGCTTTCTTCGCGGACAAAAATTTTTGGGCGGTTTTTTTATAAGTTTTCGGCTTATTTAACATTTTAATTTTTTATTTCTAAGTCAATAAGTAAACTGTGTTCCTATTTTCTATCCTTGCCCCTTCTCTATCTCAGCGATGGCTCCGCTAACAATGTCATTCATCAAGTCTTTCACGGATATAATCTTTTTCACTTTTACAACGTTGCTCCCCGCGAATACAACCGCGTTATCCAGGTCACCGCTTATAGCCTTAGATAAGGCCTCAGCTATGCAATAAGGAGCAATCTTAGAATAACAGGTCTTAAGGCATTGATAGTTACATTTAATCGGCATCCGCGCGCCAGCCATTACTCTATCAATAAATTTCGTCCTTATTACTCTTCCCGGCATACCAACAGGACTCTTTATAATAACAACATCATCTTCCCCCGCCGCAAGATATGCTTCCTTAAATTCATCCGCTACAGAGCATTCAAAGGTAGCAACAAATCGAGTCGCCATTTGCACACCTTTTGCTCCCAACCTAAGAAATTTGGCAGCGTCTTTGCCATCAAATATTCCTCCTGCCGCTATAACCGGTATATTCACATCTAATTCTTCGTATTCCTTAATCACTTTCAAAACATCTATTACTATATCCTCAAGCATATTCCCTTTATCTGATTCTAATTCCTCAAATTTAAACCCTAAATGTCCGCCTGCCAATGGGCCTTCCGCAATAATGGCATCCGGTAAACGATTGTACCGTTTCTTCCAACTTCTGATTATAATATCCGCCGCCCTCGCTGAGGAAACGATTGGTATTAGTTTTATTGAAGAACCTTCGGTAAATTCCGGCAACCTCAAAGGCAGGCCCGCTCCTGAAGCAATGAAATCAACTTTTTCTCTTACAGCAGTTCGTGCCAAATCCTCGTAATTGCTTACAGCCACCAATATGTTTACACCTACAACTCCCCGGGACAATTTTTTGGCCTGACGTATTTCTTTTTGGAGTCCTTCTCTCGAGGCCTTAATAAAATTTGTTTCATTTTCCGGGGTACCATAGCCAAGGCCAACACTCGCTATGGTTCCCGCTCCCCCATAATTAGCCACTGCACCGGCTAAGGAAGCGGTAGATACCCTAACTCCCATGCCTCCTTGAATAATCGGTATTCTTATCTCTAAATCCCCGATTATAAGCGGTTTCAATGCTTCGCTCTGTTCAATACTATGTTCATTAGTCATAATTAATTAGATAAATAATTTAGGGGCTTTTATTGCTAACTCCACATGACTCCTTATGATTCCATATTCTATCAGGTGAATCGAAGAAACACAATACCTATTTCTCTTTCTTCCCGCGCCCGTTTTTTCCTCATAATTGTACATCCAAAAACAAACCGCCTCAAGATAATTCTTGAGGCGGCGAACCGGCATTGTTTCCTTTACAATTTTTAGTTTATTTTACTTATATCAAGATTAAAGACTTGATCTTAGGCAAGTTTTTGCGTTCCCAAATGTATTTTACATATCTTTATTGCCCTTCCTTTTAAAGGTATCCCAGAACTAAGGCCTCCTTCGTTGAGCTATTTTGCCAATTTTTTCCTGCAAAGTTCCCATCGGGCAAATCATACACCACGCGCGTTGTTTCATTAGAACACCTAAGACAATAGCAATTATAGTTGTTACTAAACATATTCTTACAAAAACTGCTCCTACGGCAATCAAATTACCACCTGTTAGAATAATACGAAATGTTAAAAAACTGATAAATATAGCAAATATCAGCCAACGAAACCATTTCTTTGTAAAAATTTTAGGCACAGGCTTTTTCGCGCTGAATTTTAACAATACGATATCTAAAAAAGCTCCCCTGGGACACAAATTCCAACACCAAAACCGCCCTTTTTTAAAATACGAAAGCAGCAAGAGAGAAGACATCATTGCAATGACCAAATAACCTAATATTGGATAGAACAACCCCCCGATTACAATAACCGGAAGCAGCCATATCATTATTAATTGAGACCTTTTCATCGCGCCCTCCTCTTTTTTTTATTTGCGGCGCAGGCATGCTCCCACTCAACTACACTCCCGCTGTCATTGCCTCAATATCATCTTTGACCGCGCCAATGGGTTTGATATCAAATTTCTCAACAAGGACTTTTGTGACATTCTCAGATAAAAATGCCGGCAATGTCGGCCCCAACCGAATACCTTTCACTCCTAAGAAGAGAAGCGCCAAGAGGACAGCCACAGCCTTTTGCTCATACCAGGCAATATCAAAGGAAATAGGCAGTTCATTAATATCATCTAATTCAAATACTTCCTTTAATTTAAGCGCGATAACCACCAAAGAGTAACAATCATTACACTGGCCGGCATCAAGTACCCTGGGAATACCTCCGATATTACCGAGATCCAATTTATTATATCGATATTTCGCGCAGCCGGCTGTTAAAATAATTGTATCTTTTGGTAAATTTTTCGCGACTTCAGTAAAATAATTTCTCGCAGGATGCCTTCCGTCACATCCTGCCATTACAATAAATCGCTTAATAGCTCCTGATTTTATTGCTTCAATAATTTTGTCAGCTAAGGCAAGTACTTGATTATGCGCGAAACCTCCTACAATTTCACCCTTTTCAATTTCACGCGGCGGTTGACATGTTTTTGCTAAGGCAACAACTTCAGAAAAATCCTTCTGCTGTCCGTCTTTCCCATCAGGAATATGCTTAACACCCGGATAGCCCGTCATTCCTGTTGTAAAGATCCTATCTTTATAAGAATCCTGAACGGGAGTGATGCAATTGGTTGTCATCAAAATCGGGCCGTTAAATGACGCGAACTCTTTATTTTGCTGCCACCAGGCATTTCCATAGTTGCCGACAAAATGTTCATATTTTTTGAAAGCGGGATAATAGTGAGCCGGAAGCATCTCGCTGTGAGTATAAACATCAACCC
>JAGLLT010000046.1 GCA_023140385.1 Candidatus Omnitrophota bacterium | reverse complement strand
GTTTGTTTTAAAAGCTCTTCCATATCCTTAAGGTCATGCCCCGAGATAAGAATCCCGGGATTATTTCTAACGCCAAGATTAACTTTCGTAATCTCAGGATTCCCGAAAGTCTTCGTATTTGCTTCATCCAAAAGAGCCATCGCGGCAACAGCTGTTTCTCCGGCTTTCAATACAAGAGCAACCATTTCATCAACGGAAAGATCTCTCGTTGTCGATACTAAGGCCTCCATTATAAATTCATATATTTCTTCATTCTGAAATCCTAATACGGCCGCGTGGTCTGTATAGGCTGCCAGTCCTTTTAAACCATAGATAAGTAATTCACGAAGAGAACGTACATCTTCATTTTCAGTAGAAAGCACGCCTACTTCTTTTGCCTTATCATAAAATGCTGATAGATCATCAGCATACCACAAAGCGGCATCATGAAGGGGTTCATTCGCGGAAATACCGCCTTTCTCTTTAAGTTCACTGCGGATAGTTAATCCTTCTCGTATTAACGCGATAATTCGCTCATCATCAAAATTAGCATTTGTAATCGTCGCGAAAAGCGCCCGGGCTGTAAATAAGCCCGAGCTATTATCCTTTATACCCTTTTCTTTCGCTTTCTGAGCATAAACAGCAATTCCCCTTAAAACGTAGATTAGCAAATCCTGCAAGTTCGCGGTCTGCTCTTTCTTCCCGCAGGCGCCTGCTTTTGTACAGCCGGTGTTCTTGATTGTTTCCTGACACTGATAACAAAACATTTAAAACCTCCTTCTTTGTTTTTTTAAATCCTTTAAAAGACTACCTATGGTAACACTCTTAAACTCCTCGTTTACCAATTTTTCAATTCTATTAATCTGCTTTCTTAAGACACAATTCGAACGGTTAGCGCATAGTTTCTTTCTGAACATACAGTCTGAAAGCTGAATATTTCCCTGAAAAATCACTATGATATCAACTATTGACATTAAATCGGGATCTTTGTCAATCCTAAAGCCGCCTCCACTCCCTTCTTTCGATATTACTAATTTGTTTTTGATTAACCCTTGCAATATCTGCCTTAAAAACTGATAGGGTATGCGTTGCTGTTTGGCAATCTGCCGCGCTGAAAGAAATTCGTCCTTGCTTCCGGCAAGCTCTAACAATGCCCTAATCGCGTAATCTGTATGTTTTGTAAATAACTTCATAAAAACCTCATTAGTTAACTGCTACTATTATAGTATCAGTTATAAATTTGTCAAGAACTTTTTTTCTTACGGATTAAATAACTGCACCTCCAAAAAAACCGCCTCAAGGTAACTCTTGAGGCGGCGAACCGGCATTGCTTCCCTTATTCGATAAATTATTGAGTATTAACACCTTTAATCTTCCGGCTTTTTGCTATATCCTCTTTTATAACCTTCTTTTTCAAGCGGGTTCATCTGGTCGTACTTGTCATCCTTGGGACTGCCTCCTTCGGCGGGATTCTTCTCAATCTTTTTTCGCCTTGCTTTGCCCATATTATAACCCCACTGTCCTTGCTGCTCTTCGATCTCTTTATTGGCTATATCATACTTTGTAGGCCCTTTTTTAGCCATTTTCTATCCTCCTTTTGTTTTTTATTACAGCACAAAGAAAAATTATTTTAACCTTAATAAAGGGATATTCAATCTTTTTCTGAAATTCTCACCCCTTAGAAGGTCTAATTTCCTATCACTTACATTAGCCCTGGGATGAGTACCGCTATCACGTGTTTTCAAAAACTCGGTCGCGCCCAGATGCAGGGTATGCTTTCCAAACTTACTGTTAAGCTTATCGGCAGCCTTGGATAAGCTCTTCAGCTTCTCTATTCTTAGAACATCATCAAACAACGTTCTCTCGTCATGGCCCTCATTAGCCAGTTTGCTTAAAATAACCCCCGTAGCTCTGTACAACACTTTTTCCTCATATATCTTATTAAATAATTCCTCTACGATATTGGTAAAATCCATAGTAGCAGAAGAATGTCTGTTTAATTCGGCCTCTAAGCCATAAGAGGAAAAATCCTGTTTCTTTAAAAAGACTGTTATCTTTTTAACACTCTGCTTATGACGCCTCAATTTAATAAAGGCTGACTCCATATTCCTAAACAAATGCGCCTTTACAAAATCCCGTTCATCTGATGGCGGCATAAAGGTCTTGGTCTTGCTTATAGATAAATACTTATGCTCTAATTCGCCTCTTACTACCTTATAAACAGCCATACCCTTTAATTCCAGATAAAGTTCTCTTCCTATTTTACCCAACACCTTAGAGGCAAATTCCTGAGGTTTATTTACAAAATCATATACTGACCTTACGCCGCGCTTATTTAGCAAAGCTATACTATTAGGCCCAAGCCCACAGACTTCAACTAATGAAACTTCTTTTAAAAATTGATGCAGTTTATATCCGGGGATACAGGTAAACCCGGAGGGCTTATCCTTTTTAGAGCATATCTTAGCTAAATTTTTGCTTATACTTAATCCAACAGAAACTGTAAAATCAAGTTCTTTTTCAATGGCCTCTTTTATCTCAAGAGCGATCTTCTCATAAGAACAGCGATAAACTCTTCTCAAGCCGGTAAGATCACAGAAGGCTTCGTCTATGGAATACTCTTCTACTTCAGGCGTAAAGCGCCTTAAAATAGAAAACATCCTTTGGGAATATATACTATAGGTCTCATAATCAGAAGGCAGGATTACACACCCAGGACACACCCTCTCTACTTCAAATAACCGCATCCCCCTTTTAATGCCCATTTTCTTGGCCTCATAACTGGCACAGGAGACAATACCTCTTTCCCTTCCCGTTATAAGGGGCTTACCTTTTAAAGAAGGCTTAACCGCCGCCTCGCAAGAGGTAAAAAAGGCATCGCAGTCTACATGAATAATGGCTTTAGGATAACTTGATAAAGTCAGAGGGTAGTTATTTATATTTTCTGACATTAGCAATAACTACTCCTCCGATAATAAGCTCTTCCCGGGGTTTTATTAGAGGATACTTCTTATTAGCCGGACGCAGATAAACGGCCCCGCCTCTTTTCTCAAAATACTTTAGAGTCCACTCACTATCAACCTGGGCAACTACAATATCTCCTGTCTTAGGAATAACACTTTTATCTACCAATACCAGATCGCCCGGATGAATACCGGCATCTATCATAGAATCCCCCTCAACCTTAAGCAAATAAGTTGAAGTTGGGTTATTTATAAGATATTCATCTAAAGACATAGTGTCCTGCAGCTCTTCTTCCGCGGGCGAAGGAAAGCCGGCAGAAATACTACCTAACAACTTAACAGGATTATTTAAAGTACCGGGTAGGAGCCTGCCTTTTTCATCAGAATATATAAAACCTAATTCTTTTAATTTCCGAATAAGCTTATAAGCGGCATTCTTAGATCTAAAACCAAACAAGAAAGCCGCCTCAGAATAACTCGGCATCCTTTTATTCCTAAGATAAAACTCCTTTATCTTTTCTATTCTATCTTTAAAATAATCCCTTGGCATAGTAACCATATTATAGTGTACGAACGTTTACTATGTCAAGAAAAAAAAGAAGAAAAATCTTTTAGTATAAACTCTTGCATATCTATTAACTGTTAATGATTAAAAATAATATCTCATCCTAAATTCAGCCCTGCAATTATTCAGCTTTTCTCCATACTCACTGTTACTTTGCCCTATTAGAAAACCGGTTTTAAATCTCAGTTCCAAATTTGTGATACCGGTATACATAATCTCAGGTGAAATTGAAAAACTTCCGTCGTTGATATTTAATATTCCTGTTATGGCGGGGGTAAAATAAAGAATGTCAAAAGGTTCTTTTTGGCTGACGCGCGCGTAAAGGTAATTCCTCATAGGATTCATCTTCCCATAATTACCTTCTGTAAGATTTAACGCCTTTTGTAGATCATTATCATTTCCTGAAGAAGTATACACTTCATATGCTGTATTGATAAAAGAAAAATAATCTTCCATCTCCCCATCGGTAAATCCCGTACCATTATGATAATATTCGACAATAAATGTTGTATCCGATTCAGTAAGATATCTGACACCAAAGAGGCCGCTCTTCGCGTCATGTTTATTAACAAAAGTATTCCCCGTGTTATTAACGATTTTTTTCCCGAAATTATTAATAAACGCGAACTCACCATGTATCTCAAGGTTTGAAGTGATATTTCTTGAAAAATCAAAACCAAATCTTGTAGTTTTACTGCCGCCGGTAAGTATTATAAAATCAATATCAGTATCATATAGCAAAAGATATAGTTTTCCGGCAAAATTTACATGATCCGTCTCTCCAAAGTCATTATTTACATCGTCATAAACCGGAATTAAAACAGGAGTAAAAGAAATGGTCTTTAATGGGCCGGAATAACTTTTAATGTAATCAGCCGACAAACCGATAAAGCCCTCAAGAGATAGATCGGGGTCATCGGGATTCTTCGTCCTGTCCGCAAAGGCGGCCGGTGTCCACGCGTATCCCTTACCCCATTTCAGCGCTTTCTTCCCGGCATTAATGGTAAAAGACGAAGAAGGTTTAAGAGAAAGGTATCCTTCCAAAACACTCGTAGTATCGGACCATCCAAGGTAGGATTGCCGCAAGTCCGCGTTTATTTTTGTGTAAAGCTTCGCGATACCTTTTTCATAACTCCCTTCAAGCTGCAGCGTTACATTATATTCTTCCGATGTTTTTCCCTCATCCTGATTGTACAATTTCAGCTTATAGAGAGCTGAATCCTTGTCGAACACGAGAAAAACGGGACGGGTTTCAATATAACCTCCCAAGCTGTACGCTTTTTTCTCTATTTCATCTAAATCAAAAGAATATTCAGATTCGGCAAAAATTAACCGCGGGGAAAGTACAATCATAAAAATAAACAGGGCCAACAATCTCATTATCTTAATGAATCCATATTAGGCATAAACGTTAGAGTAAACACCTCATCATTAAATTCCTTTTCTTTAATTTTCGCGAAGATTATAATCGACTTATAACCTTTATAAAGAGGGCTGTCCGTCTCGACAACAGACGGCCTAACTATGCCATCCCCAAAATCTTTAATCTCTTTGAAATAAAGAGTTTTAATTAACATAGAATCCTCTGTAAGGCTCTCAATCTTTGACGGCAGCATATTATCCCTATTCACCCACATTTTCAGTTTGTCGTAAGCAACAGTATTTGTTTTTGCCTTGAGATGCAGAAGATATTCCTCGCTATTTTCCTCAACTTGCTCCACATTGTATTCCGAGGTATAATCAAGCCGTAATATATCCGCGTTATTGAACACTCCTCCAACGACCGACTGAAGGCTTGTTATGCGAATCGGCCTTCCTACATTAGGAATATAAAGCCACATGTTGTCATCAAGCCTCAGTGTGCTCCTCCCCTTTTCACTTGCCGGTGAAATAAACATGGCAGCCACTTTATTTTTCCCTTTTTTTACGGTAAAGAGTACAAACTCTTTCTTGCTTCCGTCGGGCTCAATATTGATCAATTT
Organism: Candidatus Omnitrophota bacterium; assembly: GCA_023140385.1. Taxonomy (GTDB): domain Bacteria; phylum Omnitrophota; class Gorgyraeia; order JAGLLT01; family JAGLLT01; genus JAGLLT01. The sequence continues at coordinate 3,298 of JAGLLT010000046.1, read as the reverse complement.
TTTATAAGCTTCATAGGATTCGGGGTTAAGGTTCCTGTCAACCTGCTCCAGAAGTTCATTGCCGTCTACCGCGTAAGCTGGAACCGCTAATATCAGAGACATAAACACAAACAAAATTTTAATCATATGATCCTTCCTATACATGCCTTAAGGCTTTAATTGGTTCCATGCGTGAAGCCTTGAACGCGGGCTGAAGGCTCGCGAGCACGGAAACTATTATCACTATTGTTGAAATGGTAAAAATATCAATAAAATTAACAGTTGGCTCAAGAACAAGTCCTGTCTGTCTCCCAAAATTAAAGGTAATCTTGGAAATATTAAGAATATAAACAATTGATACGCCAATAACATTACCAATCACCGCCCCCAGGATCCCAAGAGAAAATCCCTCAACAAGAAACATGGAAAGAATTTTCTTCGGCAATGTTCCCATCGCGGCAATCGTACCGATCTCCCTTATCCTTTCATATACCGCCATTATCATAACATTCATGATGCTGACCAGTACGATGGCTATGAGCATCAGCTTAATTGAAAATGTCATAAGATCTATCATCCTGGCAATGTTATAGAAGGGTGATAATTTCTCCCATGTATGAACCTCAAAGATAGGCTTCCCCTCTTTGTTTAATTCCCGTGAAAGAATACCGCTGAGTTTAGCGTGAACGGCGCCAAGGTTAGCAAAATTATTGATCCTCAAAGCTATTTCACTTATCTGAAGCTCATCCATCCTGAGAACCTCAAGCGCGTCATCAATGTGAATATATCCGTCCCTGCCTCCGGGACCGGTCGCGCTCTCCAGGATTCCGCCGACCTTGAATTGTTTCCCATTGACCGAGCCGTCCTTGTTGGTGGCTACAATAACAATCACATCGCCCAACTTGACCTTCATCCCTTTCGCGAGTAGTTCGGGAACGAGTATCTCTCCCTTTACTATATGCTTTTCCCCCTCTATTATTCTCTCCGGAAAGAGTGGGGCGGCTTTCATCTCTTCTTCGGGATAAACTCCGTTAAGCCTAATATTAGTGGTCTCAATAAAATTACTGAACATTCCTCCGAATTTTATCCTCATTGAATATGCTTCTATCTCAGGAACATCACTTATCGCTTTTTTCACTTTTTTTATAGCTTGCGTTCCCATGTTCATTGTTAGAGGCAGAGTATCTATTGATGCCACATAACCCTTTTTATGTATCTGCATATGGCCGAGAAAAGAGTCTGTGATCTGACTGACCATCATGTTTTTGAACGAACCTGACAGAGCTATAAATACAAGCACAAAGACAACCCCTATGGTAATTAGTGAAGCCGTGAGAAATGTCCTTCTTTTGTATCTCACGAGATTTCTTACGGCGATTTTCATTAGGCTAAACATGACGGCCGCCTCCTTTACCTCTTTTTCCGGCAAGTTCGCCGTCTTCCAGTGTATAGATGATTTCGGCCTCCCCAACAACCTTTTGATCATGAGTTGAAAAAATAAAACTTGTCCCTGATTCATCCTTCATTTTCTTCATGATATCAATCACCATATAGGCGGTCTTGTGATCAAGGTTCGCCGTTGGTTCATCCGCTAACACAATTTTCGGATTCGTAACCAGCGCTCTTGCTACAGCCACCCTCTGCTTCTGTCCACCTGAAATCTGGTCCGGAAATTTATTTTTCTGCTCGATCATTCCAACAGAATCAAGTAGTGACAAAACCCGGCTCCGCCTTTCACTTTGAGGCGTATTTTGAACCATGAGAAGCGGATACTCTACATTCTCATATACAGTAAGTACGGGAATAAGATTAAAATCCTGAAATATAAACCCAATGTTTTTACCTCTAAAATCAGCAGCGGACTTTCCCCTAAGCTGAGAAACATCCGTTCCTGAGACTTTCAATACTCCTGATGTAGGTGTGTCAAGGCATCCGATAAGATTCAGCAGTGTCGTTTTTCCACTTCCTGAAGGGCCTACAAAAGATATAAAAGATGCCGTGTCTATCGCGAAACTTAAACCTTTGAGCGCGTCAATCGTTATTTCGCCGCTTATGTATTGTTTTGATAAATTTTCCGCTACTATTAAGCTCATATTATCTCCTTGATAATCAGCATTGTGGCTCCTGATTTATCATTTTGATTTTGCTCTTCGGCTCACCCGCTTGCGGTCTACTTCTGTTAAATGCGCCTTCCTGAGCCTTACATGCTTGGAAGTTATCTCAACCAATTCATCATCTTCAATAAATTCAAGAGCGAACTCAATGGTCATTTGCCGCGGAGGTATGAGCGCGATGGCGTCATCGCTTCCTGAAGCGCGCATATTAGTTAATTTCTTTCCACGTAAGGCATTTACAACAATATCGACTCCTTTGTTGTTTACACCAATGATCATCCCCTCATATAGCTTTTCTCCCGGTTTAATAAAAATCTCACCACGCGCCTGTAAATTATAAAGCGCGTACGCCACCGCGTCGCCGGATCCATGAGAAATAAGAACACCGGTTTTACGGGCGGGCAGAGCTCCTTTAAAGGTCTGATATTCAAGAAAATTTTGATACATGATGCCGGTACCTCTGGTCATCATAAGAAAATCGCTTCTAAACCCAATTAATGCCCTTGAGGCAATAATAAATTCCATGCGAATAGCGCCGGAAGATGTTGTCTTCAGGTCGCGCATTTGAGCTTTGCGGGCTCCAAGCGCCTGCATAACAGCACCCTGATACGCGTCTTCCACCTCGATTACCACCTCTTCAACAGGTTCAAGCGTTTGACCACCCATTTTCTTCAAAATAACCCGCGGCCTGGAGACCTCCATTTCATATCCTTCACGGCGCATTGTTTCAATAAGAATATCAAGATGCAGTTCACCGCGGCCGGAAACCTTTAACCGCTCAGTTCCCGCGACTTCCTCAACCTTAATGCCAACATTGATCATGGCCTCATGCTCAAGGCGCTCCCGAATATGACGTGATGTTAAAAATCTGCCTCCATCCTTACCCGCGAGAGGACTTGTATTATGAGAAAAGTTCATAGAGATGGTGGGCTCATCTATCTTAATAGCAGGTAGTCCTTTGGGCTCATCGACACACGCAAGCGTCTCTCCAACTTCTACATCCTCTATGCCGGAGATCGATATAATATCTCCAGCTATAGCTTCGTTAGCCTCAACGCGGCTTAATCCGCGATACTTCATAATCTTAGTTGCCTTGCCTCTGGCAATAGTTCCGTCACGTTTCACAAGCGCCACGGGATCCCCGACACGGATAGATCCATGAAAAACCCGCCCTATAGCAATTCGCCCAACATAAGAGTCATAAT
>JAGLLT010000045.1 GCA_023140385.1 Candidatus Omnitrophota bacterium | reverse complement strand
TAGGCAGGAATTAATTCCGTCGAGAGTCGTAAAATTGTCGCCCTCTGGAATTTCACACTGTGAAATTCCCAGGATTCAGTCCCGGGAATACTTTGTATTCCATGGGAAAGAGAATTTTACGATATCTTTCGAGACGGAACTTTCCTTATTTATATTAACTCCGCCGAGAATTACAAACACACTTCTTTATCTGGAGCCCTCGATCGGATTTGAACCGACGGCCTCGTCCTTACCAAGGACGCGCTCTACCAACTGAGCTACAAGGGCATAACTTACTGTATTATATAAAGTTACAATAAATGAACATAAAAATAGACACAGCACCCTTTTAGCATTTTGTAAGTTCAGTATTCTAACAGAAAGTTAATATTTGTCAAGTTTTTTTTAATAAAAAAATATTTTAAAAAAAGTTGTAAATTTTAAGTCTTAACTTTTCATATTTTCTGGAGCGGGTGAAGGGAATCGAACCCTCGTGTATAGCTTGGAAGGCTATCGTTCTACCACTAAACTACACCCGCATTAAAAATGAAAAAAACAAAACGCAAAAATCAAAATTATATTTTAAACTTTTTAATTTTGATCTATGGTTTTGAATTTTCAACCTCAGTTTTGCGCTTTGCGCTTTTAGCTTTTATGGTGGGCAGGGAAGGATTTGAACCTCCGAAGGCATCGCCAGCAGATTTACAGTCTGCTCCATTTGACCACTCTGGAACCTGCCCAAAAATAGGATGTATAACTTTTGCTTTTCCGTTCTCTGTCTTACGTTTGTACTTGCGCCCTTGCGTCTTATGACTTTTTTATATTCTGGAGCCGGCGAGAGGCTTCGAACCCCCGACATCCTCATTACAAGTGAGGTGCTCTACCAACTGAGCTACACCGGCAATAACCACTGTTTATATCTTTCTGATAGCATCCGGTATATGCTCTAAAATGTCGGAGGCAATCAGGCTAATCTGTCCTTTTTTTGACGCGGCTATATCTCCACTCAAACTATGCAAATAAACCCCCAGCTTAGCGGCATCAAAAGGCTCTAAGCCCTGCGCAATAAAGCTGGCTATCATGCCCGTCAGGACGTCTCCCATGCCGGCTGTTGCCATCCCGGGATTACCAATACTATTAACGAAACTTAAACCATCCTCTCCCGCGACAACCGTGTTGTGTCCTTTGAGGGTTACTATCACATTATATTCAGCGGCAAAATTTTTTGCTATCTTTAGCCTTTCCGCCTGAACCGCGTCTGTTTGAATCTTTGCCAGCCTGGACATCTCTCCCGGATGAGGGGTAATGACAACTTTTGACTTTATCTCTTTTAAAACGTCGGGAGTGCCGGCTACCGCGTTCAATCCATCAGCATCCAAAACCACCGGAATCTTAACTGAGGCAATCAGCTTCTTTACCAACTCCTGCACCTGAGGATTGGTTGACAAACCACAGCCAATAGCTATTACGTCACAGCCCGCGGCCAATTTGAGTATTGGCTCATATGCCCCAAGACTCAAACTTCCCTCTATGGTCTCCTCTTGCGGCTTGGTAATAACCTCAGTCAGCTTTACCTCCATTATTAAGTTTAAACTCGCGGGTATAGCCAGGCTAACCAGCCCACAGCCGCAAATCAAAGAAGCCTGGCTGCACAAATAGGCGGCACCGGTCATCCCAATGGAACCGGCAACCACAAGAACATGCCCGTAATCACCCTTGTGAGTAGCGGGAACTCTTTTAGATATAATTTTATTACAGGTTTCTCTAACCATATCTCACCTCACCAGTATACAGTTGGCGACAGCATAATCCTTGGTATGAGAGAGAGAAATGGAGATGCTCTTTATCATCTTCTCATTTTTTAGCTCTCTCAGGTACCCATATACTTCAATATGCGGCTTGCCGTCTTTGTTTTTTAAAACTTCAACGTCTTTCCACCTCACAAACCCTCTCCAGCCTTCTCCAAAAGCTTTTAAAACCGCTTCTTTGGCCGCGAACCTGGCGGCTAAATGCTGATAAAAAAACTTTTTTTCCTTAGAATAACTTATCTCTTCGTCGGTGAAAACTCTTTTAATAAACTTATTGCCCCATCTATTAGCCGCTTTTTTTATCCTTTTCACTTCAATTAAATCTATACCGGAATTAATTATCATATCAACTTATAAGTTCCTTCATCTGCCTTACTGCTTTATCAAGGCCGGTAAAAACCGCTTCCGAAATAATTGAGTGACCTATATTTAACTCATCAAGCCCAGATATCAGAGCAATGTCTTTTACGTTTTCATAATTAAGCCCATGACCGGCATTAACTGCCAAACCGCGTGAAACTCCTTCAAGAGCTGAATCTTTAAGCTTTTTAAGATGCCTTATTTTCTCAGTTTTATCCTTCGCGTTCGCGTACCCGCCGGTATGTAGCTCTATAGCCTCGGCGCCCGTTTTCTTAGCCGCCTCAATTTGTTCCGGCTCCGGGTCAATAAAGAGGCTTATTATAATATCATTCCTTCTTAAATCGTCAACTACTTTTTTTATCTGGTCAAAGTTAGACACTACATCAAGGCCGCCTTCCGTTGTAATTTCCCGCCTGTTTTCAGGAACCAGCGTTGCCTGCGGAGGCTTTATCTTTTTGATAATTTCAACAATTTCCGGATTTACGGACATCTCCAGATTTAGTCTGGTTTTAACCGCCTCCTGAAGGCGCTTTACATCCGTTTCGTTTATGTGACGTCTATCCTGCCTCAAATGCGCGACAATTGAATCGGCTCCGGCAGACTCGGCAATTAACGCTCCTTTAACCGGATCCGGCTCCGCAATTTTCCTCGCCTCCCTTAAGGTAGCCAGGTGATCTATGTTTACACCCAGCTTAAGCACTAGTTACTCTCCCATTCCCTTCCTGAATAATGTCCGCGATTCCACGGGACATCCTTTCAATCATTTGTAAATTCTTGCCTTCAATCATAATTCTGGCCAGGGGTTCTGTTCCGGAATACCTAAGAACCATTCTTCCGCTGCCCCTCAATTCTTCTTCATTTTTTTTGAGCAGTTCCGGCAGGCCGGGAATTTCCTCAAAACTCTTTTTCTCTTTTACCTTAACGTTGAGCAATATTTGAGGAAACTTACTCATACAGTTTGATAATTCGCTTACGCATTTATTGCTTTCCTTCATTAAGGCTAATATCTTCAGGCAGGTTAATATACCATCCCCGGTGGGGCTGTGATCAAGAAGAACTATATGGCCTGACTGCTCCCCGCCTAAATTTAACTTTTCCCTCAGCATCCCCTCAACAACATTTTTATCCCCTACCGCGGTTCTTAAAACCCTAATGTCATATTCTTTCATAGCTTCATCCAAGCCCATATTGCTCATCACTGTCGCTACCAATGTATTTTTTTTCAGCTTTCCTTTTTTTTGTAAATTAAGTCCGAGCATTGTCAAAATGTAATCCCCGTCTAAAACCCGGCCCTTCTCATCTATTAAAATTACCCTATCTCCATCACCGTCAAACGAGAAACCAACATCCATCTTGTTCTCAGCCACGTAACGCGCGACAACCTCCGGATGCTGACTACCACAGTCTTGGTTTATGTTTTTTCCGTCAGGTTCGTTATTTAAAGTATCTACCTCCGCTCCTAATTCAAGGAGAGCCCTGTCCGCTATACCGCTGACCGCTCCGTGTGAACAGTCTATAGCCACTTTAAAGCCCTTTAAATCAACATCCCCGGCCGCTTCTTTTAAAAAGTTAATATAACTATCAAGCGCCTGCCCGGACTCAATGCTTTTAATCTTCAGTTTATCCGCTTCCGGCCGCTTGAAGGCCCCACCCCTAACTCCCTCCCTGATAACAGCCTCAATCTCCAGTTCGTCCTCATTGGAAACTTTCAATCCGCTTGAATTAAAAAGTTTAATTCCGTTGTCCTCACTTAAATTATGAGAAGCTGAAAGCATAATACCAAGGTCTGCATTATGTTCTCTGCTTAAATAAGAGAGAGCGGCCGTCGGCAGAATGCCAAGACAGTTCATCTCTACAGGGTATGACGAAATACCTTCTATTAAAAATCTCTCCAGTTCATCCCCGGAGTATCTTGTGTCTTTACCTATGAGCAGCCTGGGATTCGAACTCCTGCGGCTTAGGATACTGCCAAGGGCGGCTCCTATTTGTCGGATAAAGTCCCGGGTTAAGGGATGTTCCCCAAACTTCGCCCTTATACCGTCCGTTCCGAATAATCTTTCCATAACCTACTCAACCACCTTACGCCTGGTTAGTTCAACTGTACAACCCGGATTTTGAAAGGATAACCTTAACTTATCCGGCAGAATAACCTTAACCGGAAGAAGGTATATGCCCTCTTTTTCAATATTTGTTATGTCAACAAAAGCGATTATTTTGTCCGTACCCATATCTTCCAAGTTTTCTCTGGGCCCCTCAATACTCAGATTAACCTTTTCCGGGTCAAGTCTAACCATAAAAGGACCAAGGACAATTTCTCCCTTCCGCCTTAAAATATCAACCTGCACTCCTTCAACTTCTTTCCTTTTTATCTTATACCTGGCAGTAACTTCCATTGAGATATAAAACCACAAAAAGACAGCTAAAATCAAAGCAGTAATTTTCAAGCCGGGATTATTAAGAAACCATTTCTTCATCAAGTCCATCCTCTTCGTGTTCGTCCATATGGCGCCTTATTGAACTTACGCGCCCTTCCAGTCCATAGAGTTTATCCAGAGATTTTCTCAAGCCCTTTTCATCCAGATTGCGTATTAACTTACCTGAAACGGCCAGCGAAACCGCTCCTGTTTCTTCGCTGACAACCACCACAACAGCATCAGTTTCCTGCGACAACCCCAGGGCCGCCCTGTGCCTTGTGCCCAGGGTTTTACTTATCTTCGGATTTTCAATTAGAGGGAAAAGGCAGCCTGCCGCCTGAATACGTCCATTCCTTATAATTATACCTCCATCATGAAGAGGCGTGTGCGGCACAAAAATAGTACTGATAATTTCACTTGATACCCTGCTTGCCAAAACAACGCCGCTTTCTATATATGTCCGCAAACCTATCTCTCTTTCCAAGCCGATAAGGGCGCCGGTCTTTTTGCCGGAAAGAACAATCACTGCCTTAATTATTTCATCGATAATTTTACGATGCTCTTTTGAAAACACCCCAAAAAAGGGATTTTGCCCCAGACGCGCCAGTCCTCTTCTTAACTCAGGCTGAAAAATTATCAAAAAAGCGATAACCGCAATACCAAAAGCCCGATATAGAATCCAGTTAATAACCACCAAATCTAAAATCTGGCTCAAGAAAAAAGTAATCATTAAAATAAAAAGGCCCTTTAAGACCTGAACTGTCCTGGTACCTTTTATAAACAGCAAAAACATATAAACCGCGTACCAGAGTATGGCAATTTCTAATAAGGGTGCCGTTAACTCCCAAATTTTTAAAACGGTTTCACTCATTGTTTGACTACGCCCTTTTTATAGATTCCGTCATTACAATCACCTGCTTTATCTGCTTTACATCGTGAACTCTTACAATATGAGCCCCCTGCATAATAGAATAAGTAACAGTGGCGGCTGTTCCCAAAAGCCGCTGGCCAACAGGTACTTTTAAAATATTTCCAATCAGAGATTTTCTTGAGGTGCCCACCATAATGGGAAAACCTAAACCTTTAAGTTCTGACAGGTTTTTTAATATCTTCAGATTATGCTCCGTTGTTTTTCCAAAACCTACACCCGGGTCAATTACAATTTGCTCCTTCACGACCCCGGCGCCTAAAGCCCTATTGACGCTCTCCGCTAAACCGTTAATAATATCCTGCATCAGACATTTATATTCCGGCTTTTTCTGCATAGTCCGGGGGGTGCCCTTTGAATGCGTAAGAACCAGCCCCGCTTTAAAACGGACAGCCAGTTCAGCTATAGCGCCATCTTTCTTAAGGCCCGATATATCGTTAATAATCGCCGCTCCCGCCTCTAAAGCCGCTAAGGCTACCTGGCGGCTGCTCGTGTCTATAGAAACCGGCACTTTTAATCTTTTGCTCAGACTTTTTATAACAGGGACAACTCTTTTAATCTGCTGGCGCGGAGTTACGGGTTTTGCCCCGGGTCTGGTAGACTCACCGCCTACATCAATAATATCCGCTCCTTCACCGGCCATCTCAAGCCCGCGCTCTACGGCCTTACGCGGATTAAAAAACAAACCGCCGTCCGAAAAAGAGTCCGGCGTTACATTTAATATCCCCATAAGATAAACTCTTCTGCCCGGGTAAAGCCTGTATTTTCCACAGATGAGTTTAAAGGTGTCCTTTTGATAATTACAAAGAGCCTCCTTCAGTTTTCCGGAAATTTCGGTTAAACCAAACGGCTGCTTATTGAGCTTAAAACAGAGTTTTTTAATCTGAGATAAATTACCAAAGATCAGACAGTCTGATTTGTTTACTTTATTAGTTACCGCGTCCCTTGAAACCGCAACCTCGCCTCCAAGTGACAGCATCTCCTGCTTCATTATGTTGCAGGCCGCGGACTTAAGCTCCTTAATCTTTACCGCCAAAGATACTGCCTTGGGGCTCATAAATTTCACGCCCCCCGGGCAGGCGCCAACTTTCCTTATTTCTCTAATCGCTTCATTTTGGCTTTCTATCTTCAGTATCCTGGTTTCCATTATCCTTCAACCCCAAGAGATTTCTCACCTGCTCCGCGTAAAGCGTTTCTTCTTCCTTTAACTTCTCGGCTATTTTTTTCAGTTCAGCTTTATGTTCCATCAATAAAGCGCTGGCTCTATCATAAGCTTCATCAACAATAAACCTTACCTCTTTATCAATTAATAAGGCGGTTTCTTCGCTATAGTTTCTCTCTTCCCCTATGTCCCTGCCTAAGAATATCTGCTCTCTTCTGTGGCCAAAGGTAAGGTGTCCCAACTTTTTACTCATACCAAATTCACAGACCATCCTTCTGGCTATATTCGTAGTCACCTCCAGGTCATTCTGAGCGCCGGTTGAAATTTCCTTGAAGATTAACTCTTCACTCACCCGCCCGCCTAAAAGAACAGCCAGCCTGCCCATAAGTTCTTTTTTGGTCACTATATATCTGTCTTCAAGCGGAAGCTGCAAGGTATAGCCCAGCGCTTTTGCTCCTCTGGGTATGATGGATACTTTATGAAGCGGATCTACTTCTTTAATCAAAAGAGCCAGAAGCGCGTGTCCGGACTCATGATAAGCGACAACTGATTTTTCATACTCACTGATAACCTTTGACTTCCTTTCAGGTCCTGCCATAACCCGCTCAATAGCCGCTTCAAGCTCTTCTGTCTCAACCGCGTTTTTATCACTCCTTGCCGCCAAAAGCGCTGCTTCGTTGACTAAATTGGCCAGGTCGGCTCCCGAAAATCCGGGCGTCCGCCGGGCAATAAGGGCAAGATCTACGTCTTTACTTAGCTTCACAGTGCGGCTATGCACCTTCAATATGGCCTCTCTTCCTTTTATGTCCGGACGGTCAACCACTATCTGCCTGTCAAAACGGCCCGGCCGCAATAACGCCGGATCTAAAACATCAGGGCGGTTAGTGGCGGCTATCAGAATAACCCCTTCCTGAGTATTAAAGCCGTCCATCTCGGAAAGAAGCTGATTAAGGGTTTGCTCTCTTTCGTCATGCCCTCCGCCAATACCCGCGAAACGCTGACGGCCGACGGCATCTATCTCATCAATAAAAATAATACCTCCTTTACCGCTGAGTTTGGCTGACTTTTTTGCTTTGCTAAACAGGTCTCTGACCCGCGAGGCCCCTACTCCCACAAACATTTCCACAAAATCAGAGCCGCTTATGCTGAAAAAAGGAACCCCAGCCTCTCCGCTGACAGCTTTGGCTAAAAGTGTCTTGCCGCAGCCCGGAGGCCCCATAAGAAGGATACCTTTAGGAATCTTGCCTCCCAGGCGCTGAAACTTTTTAGGCTCTTTCAAAAATTCAATTACCTCCTGCAGCTCTTCTTTCGCTTCACTTACTCCGGCTACATCTTTAAAGGTAATGTTAAGCTTGCCGCTGCTTGGCTGAAAGGGTTTACTCTGGCCAAAGCTGAAAATACGCTTTCCTTCCTGCGCTGCCCTTTTGACAAAGAAAACCCAAAACAAACCAATGAAGATCAGCATAGGAACAACTGCCATAAGAATCTGCCCTAAAAGACTTGGCAATTTAACAGAGAATTTTTTAGCTTCTACATTTTGCTTCAACAGCTTGACTAAATCAGGGTCATCCGCCGGAATAACAACCCGAAACTCTTTACCGTCTGAAAATGCACCCTGAATAATATTGTCCTGAAGAACAACCGACTCAATACGTCCGGTATTTTTATTATCCTGCAATATCCCGTAAAATTCACCGTACGTCAAAGGCTGCGTCATAACATAATTTTTATAAAGAAAAAGGAAGAAAAATAAACTTGCTATAGCAACAAACAAAAAAATACTGTTCTGCTTAGGAGCAGGCTTACCAACACCCTTCTTTTTCTTGCCGG
>JAGLLT010000044.1 GCA_023140385.1 Candidatus Omnitrophota bacterium | reverse complement strand
AACAGGTTGGTGCTTTGGTTAAAGCTATTTCTCTCATAAGCGGCGGCCTGGACAGTATTCTGGCCGCTAAACTGCTTCTCGAGCAGGATATTGAAGTTGAAGCCCTGACTCTCAATTTTCCTTTTATGCCTTCTAAAAATCCCCTTGACGCGGCCTTATCCGCCTGCCGTGATTTAAAAATAAAAAGCCGCGTTTTAGATTTGAATAAATCAACTTCTTATTTAAGAATAATTGAAAGCCCTAAATTTGGCTATGGGAAAAATCTTAATCCCTGTGTTGATTGCCACGCCTTTATGCTGAAAGAGGCAAAAAAGATTATGATAGAAGATGGGGCGAGTTTCATCATAACCGGGGATGTTTTGGGTGAGCGGCCTATGTCCCAGATGAAAAATACCCTTTTATTAATAGACAAAGAAGCTTCTGTGGAAGGCTTAGTATTACGGCCGCTGTCAGCTAAACTCTTAGCGGAGACTGTTCCTGAAAGAGAAGGCTGGGTGATAAGAGAGAAATTGTTTGATATTAACGGGCGTTCGAGAAAAAGACAGTTTGAGATGGCGAAAAGAATGAAAATAAAAAAATATCAAACTCCCGGAGGCGGATGCCTTTTAACCGATGGCCAGTTTTGCCAAAAGGTTAAGGATCTGATAGCGCACAAGCAGTTTGATTTTTATAACGCCAAACTCTTAAAGGCGGGACGCCATTTTCGCCTTGATAAATTTACAAAACTAATCGTCGGAAGAGACAAAGAGGACAATGAGCTTATCGAAGAGTTAAGGGCTGAGGCAAGCATACTGTTAAAGCTCCGCGATGTTCCCGGCCCCACGGCTCTCCTTAATAAAGAGGCCGCGGCTGATCTTCAGAATCTGGCGGCCGGGATATTATCCGCCTATACAAAAAGTAAAGGCCCCGTAAGTGTCAGCCTTTTAATACCGGGAACAGGGATTAAAATAATAGAGGTAATGCCTCTTAAAAAAGAGGATGTTAGAAAGCTTATGCTGTAAATTTTTTTCACCGGTTTTTTTATCGGTATTCGCTTTGACAAAATGATTTTTATATGATAAACTTTATAAAAAGATAAATTAAAAATGGGCAGGATGAAATATAAAAAGAAATTTCTCAGAGTTTTCCGGTTAAGGCCTAAAAAAGCGTTTACCTTGGTGGAGGTTATGGTAGCAGTTGCTGTAATTGTTATTTTAGTTTCAGCGGTTGCTTATAGCTTTATCACTATTAGCCAGATTAGAGCTCAATCTCATCATATGTCAATTGCTTCTTTGTGGGCGCAGGATAAACTGGAGGAATACAAAGTCTCTGCTTATGGCAGTGTAGCGGATGGAAGTGACACGGATGGCGTATATATGAAATCGTGGAGTTCCGGCGGTTACGTGGGGTCATCTTCTGTGATTACTGTAACTATAACTTACCCTTCAAATTCCGCAGCAATGAATTCAGTTACGTTGACCACTATTAAAGCTGATAAGTAAATAACTTATGAAATTAAAGAACTCTAAGGGCTTTAGTGTTATTGAAAGTATGATTGCAGCTTTGCTTGCCTCGATTATTATTTTGGGTGTTTATAATTTTTATCTTAATCAGCAAAATTTCAGCATCGGGCAGGCAAAAAAAGCGCAATTGCAAAGAAATTTAAGATTATCGATGGATATAATAATCCAAGGTATCAGGCGGACAGGATATGACCCTGAGGGCTCCGGTAGTTTTGGAATAAGCCCGGAAAGTACTGCCGCGGAAATTCGCTATACACTGGATGAAAACAACGACGGGCTTCTTGGAGCGGGCGAAGAACATCGTTTCCGGCTGGACGGTACAACTTTGCAATATACTAAAGACGCGAACGTAGGTGAACCCGGCGGAAGCTTTACCTGGCATAGTGTCAATGTTGATCCGATAGAGATATCCGCTTTAGAATTTACGTATTTAGATGTTGATGACCCGGTTGACGGAGTTGTTGATATGGTGGGCATTAGTATAACAGGGCAAATCAAAATGCCCTTAGGGTCTGGAGTTTATGAAACACAAACGCTGAATAGTAAAACTGGTTTAAGAAATTAGAAGCTTAAGGCATTATATGAAAAAAATTAAGACGACAAGCAATAAAGGATTTATTTTAATTGCCGTCGTATTTGTGATGGTTACTTCTATTCTTATGATGAGCCTGTATATAAACATTACCCTAAATGAAAAGGCGCTAAGCGTTAGGGATTATCATGAAAAGCAGGTTTTTTGGCTGGCAGAAGCCGGTCTAGAAAAAAGCCTAAATGCCGCTATTGATGCTCCCAGCCTTCTCACAGACTCTCAATACTGGGTAAACAACTTTACTGACGTGCCGCTGGGGGTGGGAACTTATACTGTTCGAGTTACTGAAGATAGCGGTGTGCATACCTTTGCGTCGACCGCTACGGCGCATGAGATTACTATGACGATTTATCAAAGTGCAGGCATTGATACGGATAGCCTTTCCGATCTTTTTAGTTACGTTATTTATGTGGGTGGTAAGATTGATGATAAGGGCGCCACTAATCTTACCGTAACAGGAGATCAAATGGAGGGCGCCACCGATTTGCCAACTGTAAATTTTTCTTATTTTAAAGGTGTAGCAGATGCGGGCCAGGATATATCCGGGAATTATACGTTTAGCGATCAGGGTCCCGGGACGGACTATTCCGGTGTGTGGTTTGTTGATGGTGGTGTTATCGTTGAAAGCGATGTTACTATTGATGGTTCAATTATAGCAACGGGAGCCATTGAGATGAGGGGAAATAGTAATATTACCATTACTGCTACGTCGCCAAATCCGGCCTTAGTCGCGAACGGCAATATTGATTTAAAGAATACGCTAAATGTAACTATTTTTGGCTTAATCTATGCCGGAGCGGATATGGAAGGTAATCTTGATGTAAAAGAGGCGGTAAATCTTAATATAACGGGTGTAATTATCGCTGGAGGAAATTTTGATCTTAAAGATAGCGATAGCGCGACCATTACTTACGATGATTCTATAGTAATTGATCCGCCGCCGGGTTTTGAAACTATTATTTGCCTAAGAGACTGGCGGCAAGGGGAGAGCCCCTGATTGTGTTGTGTAACTATGGTATTGCTGCTTGCTGTTTCGGGAGTTGTATTATTTATTGTCCGGCTCACGCGGCCGGTTTAATAATCATGATTGAAAAGAAGTCGGTTTTATGTTATAATGATTTAGGAGTGATAGAGGGTGAATTGGAAAGGAGTGATATAAGATGAAAAAAATTCTGGTTTTAATTTTGGTTTTAAGCGTTGTTTCTTTATGCGGCTGTACGACTACTCAAAAGGGTGCCGGTGTTGGAGCCCTGGGCGGCGCCGGCTTAGGCGCCATTATCGGCCACCAGTCAGGTCATACTGCTGAGGGTGCCGCTATAGGTGCCGCTGTCGGCGGCTTGGGCGGCGCGCTTATTGGAGAGCAGATGGATAGAAAATTCTGTCCAACCTGTGGTAAACAGTTTCCTTCTGACGTACAATTCTGTCCGACCTGCGGCACAAAATTGGAGTGGAAACAATAAAATAACTAACTACTAATTGGATAAAAGAAAAGGGGTACAACGAGGAAATTAGTTGTACCCTTTTTGATACTATGACACTGGCAAATAAAATAACAAGTATAAGAATAATGCTGACGCCATTTTTTATCTTGGCGCTTATTAACTATTCACCGCAAAAAGATTTTCTCAGATTTATAGCTCTGGGCATATTTGCCGTCTCCGCCTTCACAGATTTTTTAGACGGATATGTCGCGCGGCGGTTTAATCAGGAGACGGCTTCGGGGCGTGTTCTTGATGTAGTGGCTGATAAGATTTTTTTAATCACCGCCTTTGTGTTATTAAGTCTTTTGTTGAAACTGCCTCTTAACGTACCTGTTTGGGTGGCTGTTGTTATTATAGGCAGGGATGCCGTTGTTATATTGAGTATCTTTATATTTCACATAATTACAAAACGTCTTTATATCCTTCCCGATATAACAGGCAAGCTTAGTATCGCGGTTGAGATGCTGGTTATTATCGCGGTTTTATTAAATTTTAAGCATTCTTTTGTTATCTGGAATCTGGCTGTTGCTCTGGCTTGTTTGTCAGGTATAAAATACCTGGTGTCCGGTATAAGGCTCGTTAAGAAAGAGAAGGTGAGCGCGTGATTGTATCTTTTTTTGGAGTAATGTTTGCTTATCTGCTGGGCGCTGTGCCTTTTGGCTATGTCATAGGTAAAATTAAGAAAGTGGATATCAGAAAGTCCGGAAGCGGCAACATCGGAGCCACTAACGCCTTAAGAGCAATGGGCAAGACGGCGGGCGCCGCCGTTCTTCTTCTCGATCTTCTTAAAGGGGCGCTTGCCGTAATAATCGCGGGGAAGATTTGTTCTTATCAAGGCGCGGCCTGCCGCGAGCCGGTTTATATTTATTTAGCGGGTTTGGCGGCTATAACCGGCCATATCTATACGCCATTTCTGGGTTTTAGGGGGGGCAAAGGTGTAGCGACTACTCTGGGCGTATTGATAGGCCTGTGTTTTTGGGTTTCCGGAGCCGGCAAGGTTTTAAGTTTGCTTTTTATTTTTTGGTTGTTCGTAGTGGTAATTTCAAAATACGTATCCCTGGGTTCAATTTTGGCGGCGGCAGGCCTGCCCGTATGTTTCTGGATATTTATTAAAACGCCAGCTTCTATTTTTTTTGGTGTGATAACAGGCGGTTTGATTATCTGGCGGCATAAAGGTAATATCAGGCGGCTGATCGATAAAAGAGAGAAGAGGCTTAAGTTATAACGATCAATTTTTGTTAACGCGGTTGAACTAAAAAACAGTTGCCCGGCAGCTGTTTTTTTGCTAAAATAACTATTAATATGAGAAAAACAGCAATTATTGGTGATGGCGGATGGGGGACGACTCTGGCCCTGCATCTTTATAAAAAAGGCTATAAGGTAAATCTTTGGTCTGCCTTTGGAGTTTACGCCGCGAGGCTGAACAAGATACGCGAAAACCTGAAGTTTTTGCCGGGCATAAAGATACCCAAAGGCATCTTAATAACCTCTGATATAGAAGCTGCCGTTGGTGACGCTGATTTAATAATCCTGGCCGTTCCCTCATGTTATATGCGCGGTGTGCTGGAAAAAATGAAAAGTAGTTGCTTTAGAGACAAGATTGTTTTAAGTGTTTCAAAGGGCATAGAAGAAAAAACACACCTGAGGATGTCAGAACTTGTGAGAGAGGTTTTGGGGCAGGTCAAAATGGCGGTTCTTTCAGGACCCACAATAGCTCATGAGGTGGCCAGAGGGCTTCCGGCTACCTGTGTTATAGCCTCAAGATGTGAAGAGACCGCCAAGGCTTTGCAGAAGATTTTCATAGATGAGAGATTAAGAGTATATACTAATCTTGACGTCGTCGGCGTAGAACTGGGAGGGTCTTTAAAGAATATTATTGCTTTAGCCGCCGGCATATCGGACGGCTTAGGATTTGGCGTAAATGCCAAGGCGGCTATCGTTACCAGAGGATTGGTAGAGATGGCACGCTTAGGTATGGCTATGGGCGCCAAAAAAGAGACCTTCAGCGGCCTGACCGGGTTGGGTGATTTAGTAACCACCTGTATGAGCCCCTACAGCCGTAACCGGCAGGTGGGAGAAAAGATTGGCAAGGGTAAAAAATTAAATGATATTATAGATAAAATGCATATGGTGGCAGAGGGGGTAAAGACCGCGAAGAGCGTATATAATCTAAGCAAGAATTACTCCGTAGAGCTCCCCATAACTACTGAGATTTACAGAGTATTATACAAAAACAAAGACCCTCTCCGCGCGGTAAACGATTTAATGAAGCGGGAAGGGAAGAGAGAGCACATTTGATAAGCTTTTAATTTATATCGGGGCGTAGCGCAGCTTGGCTAGCGCACTTGAATGGGGTTCAAGAGGTCGCTGGTTCGAATCCAGTCGCCCCGACCAATTTTAGATAGAGTGGTTTAACTATATGAATAATAGCGGGAGTTTTAGATGAAACAGATTAATATAGGGCTTATTGGGTTTGGTACTATTGGCAGCGCGGTTGTTGGGGCTATTAAAAAAAATGGGAAATCTTTGGGTGAGCGGCTTGGGTGCCGAATTAATCTAAAGAGCGTCTGCGATAGGGATCAGAGAGTGTTTAAGGGCTCGGGGTTGAATAAGAAGATTATAAAGAAGAGAGCGGATGAGATATTAAGCGACCCTGCAATTAACGTAGTGATAGAACTGATAGGAGGAGTGCATCCCGCGCGGGAGATGATAATAAAGGCGCTTAAAAATAAAAAGCACGTTATCACCGCTAATAAAGCTCTTTTGTCAGATTATAAAAAGGAACTGTTTAAAGTTGCTGAAGAGAATGGCGTAGGCCTGTATTTTGAAGCCTCGGTTTTAGCCGGTGTACCGGTGATTAAGGTGTTAGAGGAGAGCCTGGCGGGCAACCGTGTTCAGAGTATGTGGGGGATAATTAACGGAACTTCCAATTACATACTCAGCAATATGCATTCTAAGGGCGTTGAATTCAAGGAGGCGCTTAAAGAGGCGCAGAGTAAGGGTTATGCCGAAAAAAATTATTCTCTTGATGTTGAGGGTTTTGATTCGGCGCATAAGCTGGCTATTATATCTTCTTTGGCCTTTAGGCAGGACATTAAGCTGGAAGATATTCATGTTGAAGGTATATCAAGTATTTCGTCCGGAGACGTGATGTACGCTAAAGAGCTGGGCTATTGTATAAAACTGCTGGCTGTAGCCAAGGCCTCAAGAGACTGTATTGAGGTAAGGGTTGAACCGACCCTCCTGCCGTCACAGCATATGTTGTCCCAGGTAAATAATGCCTATAACGCTGTTTATATCAAGTCGGATTTGGCTAAAGATATATTTTTATACGGGCAGGGAGCGGGAGGCAGTTCCACCAGTTCCGCGGTAGTTAGTGATATAGCCGACGTTGTCTCGGACATTAAAAGCGGCGGCGCGAGCCGGAGGAATTTTTTAAGCGGCCGCAAAGAAAAGGTAAAACGCATAAAAAAAGTTGATGAAAATGAAGCTTGTTATTATGTGCGTTTTATGGCCATTGACAGGCCGGGCGTCCTGGCTAAAATTTCCGGCATTTTGGCAAAGCACGAGATTAGCATTGCCTCTGTAATGCAGAAGTCCAGAGAAAAAGTCGGAGCTGTGCCTATAGTTATGCTTACTCATCAGGTTAAAGAGATAAGCCTGAAAAAGGCTTTAAAGGAAATAGATAGGCAAAAGGTTATAATGGCAAAGTCGGTGGTAATTAAGATTGAGAAGGAATGTTAAATTATGAGTATAAAAGGCGTAATAGAAAGATATAGAGGGTATTTACCGGTAAGTGAAAAAACGCCGGTTGTCACTCTTTGCGAAGGAAATACCGCATTAATAAGAGCAAAGGTGCTGGAAGATAAATTAAAGGTTGATGCCGAGATATTCCTCAAGTACGAGGGGCAGAACCCGACAGGCTCTTTTAAGGATAGGGGTATGACCATGGCCGTCTCTAAAGCAAAAGAAGACGGCATAGAGGCTGTTATGTGCGCCTCGACCGGAAACACTTCCGCCTCTGCTTCCGCTTACGCGGTCAGAGCCGGGATGAAGAGTTTTGTGGTTATACCGGAGGGCAATATTGCTTTGGGCAAGCTGGCCCAGGCGCTCATTCATGGAGCCTGTGTGATAGCTATTAAGGGGAACTTTGATAAGGCGCTTAGTTTAGTTAAGGAAATTACCGATGAATATCCGGTGGCTCTGGTGAATTCACTTAATCCTTTTAGGATTGAAGGCCAGAAGACAGGGGCCTTTGAGATATGTGATGATTTAGGAGAGGCGCCCGGCCTTCATTTTATTCCTGTCGGTAATGCCGGCAATATCACCGCTTATTGGAAGGGATATAAGGAGTATAAGGAGGCGGGAAAGATAACTAACCTGCCGAGGATGATGGGTTTTCAGGCGGCCGGCGCGGCGCCGATTGTGGAGAGGAGAATAATAGAAAGACCGGAAACCATTGCTACCGCCATAAGAATCGGAAATCCTGCCAGCTGGAAAAAGGCGGAGGCGGCCCGTGATGAGTCGGGAGGCGTGATAGATAAGGTAACCGATGAGGAAATCATCGAGGCCTATAAGATTCTTGCCGGCGAGGTAGGTGTTTTTGTTGAGCCGGCCTCGGCGGCTTCTGTAGCCGGGCTTATTAAATTATCCAAAGCGGGCTATTTTGAAGAGGAAGGCTTAAAAGGGAAAAGGAAGAAGATAGTTTGTGTATTGACCGGCCATGGCCTAAAGGATCCGGAAAGAGCAATTAAGTGCGTAAGCAGTCCGGAGGCGGTTGAAGCAAAAAAAGAAAACATTCTTAAGTTGATGGGATATTAGAGGTTAAAATGAAATATATTGTTATTGTGGCAGATGGGATGGCCGATTATCCGATTGATGAGTTAGACGGAAAGACTCCTCTGGAGGCGGCCAAAACACCCAATATGGACTTTATCGCCAGAAACGGCGTTGTTGGCCAGGCAAATATGGTGCCCAAAAATATGCCTCCGGGAAGCGATGTAGCCAACCTGTCTATCTTTGGTTATGACCCCAAACAGTATTATACGGGCAGAGGGCCGCTTGAGGCGGCTAATTTGGGCGTTAAGCTGGGTAAGGACGAGGTTGTTTTTCGCTGTAATTTGGTTACTATAGCCGGCGATATAATGAGCGACTACAGTTCCGGGCATATCTCGACCGATGAGGCGGGAGTACTTATCGAGCTCCTCAATAAGAGGCTGGCTACTAAATTTATCAGGTTCTACCCGGGGACAAGTTACAGGCATATTATGTGTGTTAAGCCAACTCCCAAATATTCTGAGTTTACAGCCCGCTGTACACCGCCTCATGACATTACGGGGAAAAGCATTGCCGAATATTTGCCCAGCGGCGAGGGGGGACAGTTTCTTATTGACCTGATGAAGATGTCTAATAATATTCTGATGCGGCACGAGATAAATCAGGTAAGGGTGGACTTAGGAGAAAACCCCGCCAATATGATATGGCTCTGGGGACAGGGTAAAAAACCTGATTTGCCAAAATTTTACAGCAAGTATAAGGTTAAGGGTTCGGTAATTTCGGCAGTTGACCTGCTAAAAGGTATCGGCCGGCTGGCCGGCCTGGATATAATCGATGTGCCCAATATAACCGGCTATTATGATACGGACTATAAAGCAAAAGCCGAATATGGACTGCGCTCGCTGGAAGATAAAGATTTTATCCTCGTTCACATTGAGGCGCCTGATGAAGCGGGGCACAACGGTGACTTGAGGGAAAAGATAACGGCTATTGAAAATATTGACAGGGAGGTTGTCAGCAGGTTTTTAAGGTATGTGGAAAAAAAAGAGGATGCCAGAATATTAATTTTGCCTGACCACCCAACCCCTGTAAAGATTAAAACCCACACCGCTGATGCCGTATGTTTTGCTATGTGCGGCGAAGGTATTATGGCTGACAGCGTTCAAAGTTACAGTGAGTATACCAGTAAAAGCGGCTCTTTAAATTTTAAAGAAGGCCATAAGTTAATGAATGAGTTTTTAAACACAGGAAATAGTAAATTATGCCTAAACTTATAATCCAAAAATACGGAGGCACATCCGTAGGCTCTGTCGAACGGATTAAAAAGATTGCCGGGCGAATCGTTAAAACTCACAAAAAGGGCACCCGGATTGTAGTTGTTGTCTCAGCCCTGGGAGGTACGACGGATGAACTTATCAATCTTGCTTATCAGATAACCGCCGCTCCCAGTGAAAGAGAGATGGATATGCTGATTTCCACCGGCGAGCAGGTATCGGTGGCGCTTTTGGCAATGGCTATACATAAACTCGGCAGGGAGGCTGTATCTCTGACCGGAGGGCAGGTTGGCATAGTTACGGATACTTCTCATACCAAAGCCCGTATAGTGGACATAAACACTAAACGGATAAAAGCTGAGTTAAAAAACAAAAAGATAGTTATTGTAGCCGGTTTTCAGGGGGTGAGCCCGGAGCGGGAGATTACAACGCTGGGCAGGGGCGGTTCGGATTTAACGGCTGTAGCTTTGGCCAAGGTGCTCAAGGCGGATGTCTGCGAGATATATACTGACGTAAAAGGAGTCTATACGGCTGACCCGAGAATAGTGCCCGAGGCAAGGAAGTTGTCTGTGCTGAGCTATGAGGAGATGCTGGAGTTGGCCTCTTTAGGAGCTCAGGTTTTGCAATCCCGCTCAATAGAAGTGGCCAAAAGGTATAACATACCTTTACATGTTCGTTCAAGTTTCCTGGAAGCGGAAGGGACAAGGATTACCAAGGAGGTTAAAATGATGGAGGGTGTTCTGGTTAGCGGTATTGCCTTAAACAAAAATGAGGCCAAGATTACTATTTGCGATGTTCCTGACAAGCCGGGTGTGGCCGCCAGGATATTTAAAGAGATTGCCAGCGGCAATGTTAATATTGATATGATAGTCCAGAATACTTCTCGGACAGGGAGTACCGATATATCATTTACAGTTGAAAAGACGGAACTGAGCAGGGCCACAAAAGTTATCAAGAAGGTTGTTTCAATAGTCGGAGCCGGGGGCGTAATTCAGGATAATGATATAGCCAAGATTTCAGTCGTCGGTGTAGGTATGCGAAGCCACGCTGGTGTAGCCGCCAGAATGTTTGGCAGTTTGGGTGAGGCGGGTATTAATATTGAGACCATATCTACCTCTGAAATAAAAATATCCTGCCTGATAAAGAAAGATAAGGCGGAGATGGCCGTTAAAATTCTCCACAAAGAGTTTGACCTCGGCAAAAAAGTAAAAAGGCGTCAAAGTTAAAAAAGACATAAAGACGGGGAGGGAAATCCTAAATACTAAGCACTAAATACTAAACAAATCCAAATGTCCAAAATACAAATGACCAAAACAAAGACACTTAAGGTTTATAACATTTGAACATTAGAATTTTGAAATTATTTAGGATTTAGATATTAGGATTTAGAGTTTGTTTAGAGTTTTTTAAACGTATAAAGGGTAAATACTTTTGACAATACGAATAGGGGGAGTGATTATGACCCATATTAAAGTATATGATACGACTTTAAGAGACGGCGCTCAGGCGGAAGGGGTTAGTTATTCTGTCGGGGATAAGGTGCAGATTGTTAAAAAGCTGGCTGAGTTAGGGGTGCACTTTGTTGAAGGCGGGTGGCCGGGCTCAAATCCGAAAGACTTAACTTTTTTTAAAACAGCGGGGGCTTTAAAATTAGGTAAGACGAAGCTGGTAGCTTTTGGCTCGACCAGACGCCGTCATATCAAGGCCCATAAGGATAAAAATCTCCAGGCTTTATTGAAAGCGGGTACGGAGTACATTACCGTTTTCGGAAAAAGTTGGGTTCTGCAGGTGAAAGACATTCTTAAAGTTTCGCTGGAAGAGAACCTGAAGATGGTTGATGAAAGTATCAGGTATCTTAGGAAAAAGGGCCGGAAGGTATTTTTTGACGCGGAACACTTTTTTGATGGTTACAAGGACAACGCGGGCTACGCGCTTAAGGTTCTCACGGCCGCTCAGGATGCCGGAGCAGAGGGGATTATTTTATGTGATACTAACGGCGGGAGTTTGACCTCTGAAATTTCTGCTATTGTCAAAGCCGTAAAAAAAGAGATAAAAATAAATTTAGGCATTCATACACACAATGATATCGGAATGGCGGCGGCTAATTCTGTCGCGGCTGTTGAGGCCGGCTGTACTCAGGTTCAGGGGACGATTAACGGCTGCGGGGAGCGATGTGGTAATGCCGATCTGTGTGTGATTATTCCGACATTGCAGTTGAAGTTAGGCCTTAACTGCCTATCGCCCAAAAAATTAAAGGAGTTAACCGAGGTTTCTCATTACGTAAGCGAAGTAAGTAATATGAAGCAGAGCGGCAATCAACCCTACGTCGGCTTGAGCGCCTTTGCCCATAAGGGAGGTGTGCATGTTAATGCCGTTATGAAAAACCCGACATCCTACGAACACATAAAGCCTGAAGAGGTGGGCAATAAAAGAAGATTTTTAATTTCTGAGTGGGCCGGCAGGAGTAGTATTCTGATGAAGGCTAAGGAGCTTAATATTGATTTAGATAAAGATACTCCCCAGACAAAAAAGATATTAGAACAGCTTCAGGATATGGAGAATGAAGGCTATCATTTTGAAGCCGGCGAAGCCTCTTTTGAACTGTTGATGAAGCGGATGATGAAAAAGTCCAAGAAGTTTTTTGAATTAGAGGGCTTTCGGGTTATCAATGAAAAAAGGATTGACCCTAAAACAAAGATGCCCCAACTCTACTCTGAGGCGACTATTAAGCTTAAGGTAAACGGCATTATGGAGCACACGGCTGCCGAAGGCGACGGCCCGATTAATGCCCTGGATAACGCTTTAAGAAAAGCTCTAGAGGATTTTTATCCAAGCCTGAAGAAGATGCACCTGGCAGATTTCAAGGTAAGGGTACTCGATCAAAAAGCAGGCACAGCCGCCAAAGTAAGAGTTCTTATCCAATCGCAGGACGAAGAGGAGCTCTGGTCAACAGTAGGCGTTTCAGGAAATATAATCGAAGCCAGCTGGCAAGCTCTGGTTGATAGTATTGAATATAAATTGTTGAAGGACGGAAAAAAGCTATGACGGAAAATATTGAAGGAATAAAACAAAAGATTCTTCCTATTCTGCAAGATTATGAAGTTAAAAAAGTAGCCCTTTTTGGCTCTTGTGTTCGGGGTGAGATGAAAGAGGAGAGTGATGTTGATATCTTAATAGATATCAGGGCAGATATCAGCCTGCTTGGTTTTGTAGGGCTTAAACAAAAAATCGAAGAGGCCCTGGGACGGAAAGTAGATTTAGTAGAATACGACACCCTCAAACCCCTTCTTAAGGAAAGGATTCTCAAAGAACAGGTGGTGCTTTTATGAAAAGAGATGTACGAGTGTATATTGAAGATATATTAGAGGCCATTGTAAAGATAGAAGAGTATATGAAGGGATTTAATAACGAGGACGATTTTTATAACAATACTCTAATTCAGGATGCTATTTTAAGACGCTTAGAAATTATTGGCGAGGCTGTCAAAAACATTCCCCATGAGTTCCGAGATCAATATCCAGGGGTACCATGGAAGCAAATTGCGGGTATGCGGGACATCCTTATCCATGAATACTTTGGAGTAAATCTAAAACGAACCCTGAAAGTTGTCAAAGAAGATATGGTTGATTTAAAAGCTAAGATTTTAAAAATAAAGGAAGATTTAAGCTAAGCTCGCAAAACAAATCTAAGATATGTAGATGTGACG
This sequence comes from Candidatus Omnitrophota bacterium, assembly GCA_023140385.1. Classification (GTDB taxonomy): domain Bacteria; phylum Omnitrophota; class Gorgyraeia; order JAGLLT01; family JAGLLT01; genus JAGLLT01. Next base: position 26,910 of record JAGLLT010000044.1, on the reverse strand, counting down.
AGAATATTAAGATGTTATACGAATACCTATCAGTCGAAGTTTTTAGCGAAAGTGGATATTTCAAGAAGATATAAAGGAAGCGGCTGAGATGTTAGCGGAAAGGTAAGACTAAACTTAGATATAGTTAGGAATAGAGGAATTGCTTCGCAAAAAGTGCCGATTTGGAAGCATGAACGAAGCAGTTCGGTTATTTTAAGTTATACGCAAGTGCCAGCAAAAATAGGGTGAAAAATGGATTTATCGGAAATTATCGTAGCAAGTATTGGATTACTGGCTTCAGCAATCACGGCTTCATTATCATATTATTTTACTAAAAAGCACCAATTAAAGCGGGAAGAGTGTAGGCTAAAAGAAGAATTTTACAGATTATTTATCAAAGCACTAAGTGATGTAGCTATTGATAATAAAGATGATGATGCTCAAAAAAGTCTTTCAGAAGGATTTAACTCGTTACTTCTTATGGCAAATGCTAATGTAGTTAGTAAACTAATGGAGTTTCATAACTTTGTAAAGATGGAGAATGTTGTTATTCCACGAGATTCTGAAGAATGGACAAGGAAACACGATGATTTACTTACTGAACTTGTAAAAGAAATGAGACAAGATCTCTTTGGGAAGGGGAAAAATATAAATAGATTCTTTCCTAAAGTGCATCTGGTTGGCCGGAAACAATAGGAGAGCATAACGAAGAGTCAGCACCAGCGTATAACACAGCATATGCGCTACGGGCTTTGCCCTTGCCCTTCGAGATATGCTCCCTTCGGTCGCACATTGCATATGCTGGGAATGTTATATAACATACTGTCTAAATAATAGTGGTAAATATGAATAATTTTGAATACACACCACCGAAAAATACACCAATTGAATCAGATAAGTTGCTATATGATTTAAAAAAGGTTGCAGAAAAACTTGGTACAGATATTCTATCTCAAAAACTTTATTTAGAATATGGAAAATATGATGTTACAAGTTTCTCTAGACGTTTTGGGACATGGAGAGAAGCACTATCAAAAGTTGGTTTGAAACCAGGAAATATTTTTAATTATTCAGACGAAGAATTATTTGAAAACATATTAAACATTTGGCAATATAAAGGTAAACAACCTATTCGAAAAGATTTGAATTTTAAGCCCTCAAAAATTTCTCAAAGTCCATATAACCGGCGGTTCAAATCTTGGTCATATACACTACTATCTTTTGTTAAATATGCAAATGGAACTGATATTCAAAACATAGAAACACCTCAAATTTCGGATAGTATAAAGAAAATAAATAGAGATCCATCTTTGCGTTTACGATTTAAGGTCCTCAAAAGAGATAATTTTTCATGTAAACAATGTGGTGTGAGTCCTGCAAAAGATAAAAATGTGGAACTGCATGTTGACCATATAAAACCTTGGAGTAAGGGTGGAGAAACTATACTTGAAAATCTTCAAACACTGTGCCAAAAATGCAACCTTGGAAAAAGTAATATAGAATAAAAGAAGTGCGATGTATGTTTCAAAGATGGTGGGCTATGGTTGTATAACAGCGAATATGCGATTTGCTCTTATTGTCGCGTATCTAAATTGCTTCGCTTCGCAATTTTGCATTTCGTTATATGAAATGTTGCAAAAAAATTATCTGCTCAAAATGGGGTAAAATATGGAAAACATTGGCAACCTGATTTACTTAATTTTTGGTGGTGTTAGTGGCTATTTTATCAAGAGCTGGTTAGAGAAAAGGGCTGAGCGGGAAACTAGAATTTTTGAAAGGAAGAGAGAAAAATACCAAAACCTTTTGCGTTATTTGAAAGGTTTCATGGAAGGTACTGCCAATAAAAAGGATAAACAGCTTTTTCTAAATGAATTATCAGAATCTTGGCTCTACGCTTCTGATAGCGTTGTTCTTAAAGCTAATAAACTTTTAGATGAGTTTATCCATTCTAATGAACAAGGACACCCTGATGATCAAAATACTGCCAAAAATATGCTTGGTGAGTTGGTATTAGAAATGAGGAGGGACTTAGAGTACAAGAACACCAAGCTGAAATTTTCAAATTATAGGATATTAAAAATAGTTGACTGATTTTTTTTGCATCACTTCACATAATATAGCATAAAAAGTTCGTGCTTAATGGCACTCACCCAAATTTTACTTTGCAAAATTTCACAAACACCGAAGACGGAAAGAATTGCCCGAGAGGGAGATTGAACAGGCGAAGAAAAATATGGAAGACTTTATTCTGCGGTATTAGCAGGGTAAATTTGAACTGTGGGAGGTGTTTGTAGTGATTAGGAAGCTTTTAGATTTTAAAGATGTCTTAAAGGGGGAACTTAAAGACAAAGAATTTAAAAGACACTACGAGGAGGAGGGCAAGAGGCTTGAAGAAAGCGATCTTGATTATAAGTGACTGTCTATGAAAAAGAGAAAAGCTAAAACTTATATGGACAAGCTAATGGAAGATAAAGAATTCCGCGAGAGGTTTGATGAGGAATATCAAAATCTTTGCATTGGAGAACAGATTGCTATGGCGCGGCACCATGCGCACTTGACACAATCTACTTAAGAAAAACTATTTAGGAAAAATAAGACGCGATGGAAAATCTTTCGACAAGATATACTCCAAAGGATGTTGAGGATAAGTGGTTTAAGATATGGAATGAAAAAGGTTGTTTTCATACTGAAAGTTCACCCAATAAAGATCCTTACTGTATAGTTATCCCTCCTCCCAACGTTACCGGCATTCTTCATATGGGGCATGCCCTGAACAATACCCTCCAGGATATACTAATCCGTTATAAGAGAATGAAGGGATATAACTCTTTATGGGTGCCCGGTACTGACCACGCGGGTATTGCTACGCAGAACGTGGTGGAGAGAGACCTCGCTAAGGAGAAGAAGACGAGGTATGAGCTGGGGCGCGAGAAGTTTGTTGAAAGGATGTGGGAGTGGACCGGTAAGAACGGCGGAAAGATTATTGAGCAGTTAAAAAAGATGGGCTCAAGCTGTGATTGGGAGAGAGAGCGTTTTACGCTTGATGAAGGCTACTCTGAGGCGGTTAATGAGGTTTTTGTGAGGCTTTATAATGAAGGCCTTATTTATAAAGGGAGCTATATTATTAACTGGTGCCCCAGATGCCAAAGCGCCTTAAGCGATGAAGAAGCGCCGCATAAAGAAGTACAGGGAAATCTTTATTACATTAGGTACCCATTGAGAAAGAAACCAGAAACCGGAAACCAGAAACCAGACTATGTTGTAGTTGCTACTACGCGGCCTGAAACTATGTTTGGAGATACGGCGTTAGCTGTTAATCCGAATGATAAGAGGTATAAGGCTTTAATAGGAAAAAAAGTTATTCTGCCTATTGCTGAAAGAGAACTTGAGATAATTGCCGATGATTTTGTGGATCCTGAGTTTGGGACGGGGGTAGTTAAGGTTACACCTTTTCACGATCCCAATGATTACGAGATGGGTAACCGCCATAAGCTGGATGGCATTCTTTGCATTAATCCCGACGGCACTATGAACGCTAACGCGACGGAAAATTATGATGGCATGGACCGCTTTGAAGCCAGAGAGGCTCTGATTGAGGAGTTAAAAGAAAGAAAACTGCTTGAAAAGATAGAGCCGCATACGCATTCAGTGGGGCACTGTTACAGGTGTCATACGGTAATTGAGCCTTACTTTTCCGAGCAGTGGTTTGTGAGAATGAAGCCCCTGTCCGGGAAGGCGCTTGAGGAGGTAGAAAAGGGCAATATCAATTTTTATCCCAGGCGCTGGCATAAGATTTATGTCAACTGGATGGAAAATATAAGAGACTGGTGCATATCGCGCCAGATATGGTGGGGTCACAGAATACCTGTTTGGTATTGTAAAAATTGTTATGATAAGTACTTAAAAAACAGGCATGCTCAAAGACTGAAACTTCCTTTAGAGATATCAGACAAAGAAACCGGAATTATTCATGTAGGTTTGGATAAGCCGCGAAAGTGTCCTGATTGCGGGTCTCAGGAGATATTTCAGGATCCTGATGTGCTTGACACATGGTTTAGTTCGTGGCTCTGGCCGTTTGCCGTTTTTGGCTGGCCGTTTAATGAGCCATCAGCCATCAGCCATCAGCCATCAGCAGAAAAAAAAGTGCTGAATGCTGATTTAGAGTATTTTTATCCTACTTCTTGCTTGATTACCGCTTCTGAGATTATATTTTTCTGGGTTGCCCGTATGATAATGTCGGGGCTTAAATTTATGGGGAAGATTCCTTTTAGTGACGTTTATATTCATGGAACCGTCCGCGACGATAAAGGAAGAAAGATGAGTAAGTCTCTGGGTAATGCCATTGACCCGCTGGAAGTTATTGAAAAGTATGGGGCGGATGCTCTCAGGTTTAGCCTGATTTCTATACCGGGTGAGGATTTATATCTGTCTGAAAATAAATTTGAGTTTGGCAGGAACCTGATGAATAAAATCTGGAACGCGTCTCGCTTTATTATTATGAATCTGGAAGAGAATAAACCTCAAGACATCTCTTTTAAAGATATAGAGAAATTATTAGCTGATGGTGATTCTTATTTGGCTGAGAAGTGGATTATAAGTGAATTAAATCAGCTTATCCTGGATATTGACGAAGCCTTTGGAGCGTACCGTTTTTATGAAGCAGCCAGCAAGCTTTATGACTTCTTCCGGCATAAGTTTTGCGACTGGTACATAGAGATAGCCAAGATAGACATTAAGGATGAGGTTACTCAGAGCGTGCTTCTTGTTTGCCTGAAAACCATACTGAAGCTTTTGCATCCCTACGTTCCTTTTATTACGGAAGAGATTTGGCAGAAATTACCGGCTAAAGAAGAGGAGCTCATTACCACAAGTTCCTGGCCCGGGGCCGATAAGAAGCTGATTAGCGAGGCGGCCGGAGAGCAGTTTGACAGTATTAAAGAAATTGTATTAAAAATAAGAAATGAAGGCTTAAAGTTTCGCGTAAAACATACGGTTCGGATTTCAACAAACCATCCCGGTTTAATAGACTTATTAAATACGTATAAAAAATACGTTGAAAAACTAACACATCTTAAAGTTGAACTTATTGTACCGTCAAAAGAAGTAATAAAAGAAGCTGTCGGGTCAAAAGTAGCCGCTATGAGCGCGTCTATATATATAGAAGGCGGGTTGAAAGATTTTGGCATAGAGCGTGCCAGGCTTAAAAAAGAGATAGAAAAAATAAATGAGGAAATTTTAAAGACCGATAACCACCTTAAAAATAAAGGGTTTTTGAACAAGGCTCCCGAAAAAGCTATTGAACAAATGAAAAAAAAGAAGGTTGAATTTGAAATTCGCCGGCAAAGTTTGAAAAAAGACTTAGAGGAATTGGCTTAAAAGTGGCTAAAGCGGACCTCTATAAATTTCTCCTCAAAAATGATGTTGCCTCCCGCCGTAAGTGCGCGTCCTTAATTAAAGGTGGAGAGGTGACAGTTAATAATGTGGTGGTCTCTGATCCGCTCTATAAGGTGGAGCCGGAAAAAGACGTTATAAGGATTGGCAAAAGGCGGATTAAGGATGACGGCGGTATTAATAAAGAGTACGTCTATTATCTTTTAAATAAACCCGTAGACTGCCTCTCGACGGTTACGGATACTCACGGCAGAAAAACCGTTATGGATTTAGTGAAGGATAAGGAGAGGATCTATCCTGTCGGCAGGTTGGATAAGGATACGGAAGGGCTGCTTATTTTAACCAATAACGGCGACTTAACTTACAGGCTTACTCATCCCAAATTTGAGATTGACAAGGTTTATGAAGCGCTTATCAAGCCGGTGATATCCGGCAGGGATATAGGGAAGCTTAAGAGGGGAGTCAGCCTTGAAGATGGCCCTCGGGTTTCCGGTGAGGCCCGGCTCGTTAAGGTTTATAAAAAGGCGGATGAGGCAAGGGTGGAGATAACTATTCATCAGGGCATCAAGCGCCAGATAAGAAGAATGTTTTCCGCTCTTGGCTACAGGGTACTGGCTTTAAAGAGGCTGCGGCTGGGCGGCCTTACGTTGGGCAGTTTAAAAAAAGGCGAGGCGAGGAAGCTGTCAAAGAAGGAAGTGGATTCATTAAAAAAGCTAGTGGGGATGAAAGATGATTAGATTAAAGAAGGATAAAATAAAGGAGTTATTAAGGGCGGCGCTGAAAGAGGATGTTAAGACAGGCGACATAACTTCCAATTTGTTAATAGCTAAAGGCCAAAAGGTTAAGGCCAATTTAATATTAAGAGAAGATGGAGTTATAGCCGGCCTTGATATTTATAAGTTATTTTTTAGAATGACCAATAAGCAAATCAGGTTTAAATCTTTTCGCGAAGACGGTGATTTTATTAAGGCGGGGAAGGGAAGCAATGCTAAGGTTATAGCTGAAGTAAGCGGCAACGCCCGGGATATACTAAAAATTGAGAGATTGGGCCTCAATCTCATTGCTCATTTATCGGGCATCGCGAGCCTTACATATAAATTTGTCAAAGAAGTCAAAGGTTATAAGACGAAAATAATCGATACCAGAAAAACCACACCTAACTTAAGATATTTTGAGAAGTACGCGGTAAGGGTAGGCGGGGGCTTAAATCACAGAATGGGTTTGTACGATAAGGTTTTAATAAAGGATAATCATATTAAAATTTCAGGTATGACACCTGCTGATTGTGTGAGATTAGCCGGAAAAAGAACAAAGAAAGAAATTGAAGTTGAAATAAAGCATTTTTCTCAACTGCTGGAAACCATTAAAGCCAAACCGGATGTCATTATGCTTGATAATATGAATATTGCACAGATAAAAAAGGCAATTGCCATCAAGGATAACTTTTACAAGCAAAATAAATCTCATAAAAAAATACTTATTGAAGTTTCCGGAAATGTCAGCTTATCTAACGTCAGAAAAATCGCCGCCTGCAAGGTAGACCTGATATCCATCGGCGCTTTGACCCACTCAAACCCTTCGCTGGATATGGCCTTAAAGGTTGTGTAAGAAAAATGAACCCGTCCCCTTTATTTGTTTGGTGAAAGAAAAGAAAAAAGAAGGAGGAGGTTATGGATAAGACAATTCGTGTTGTCATTATATTTTTTGCGTCAATAACAGCCTTTATATTGGTTTTGGTTGGAATTAAACGTCTTAAATTAAATAAAACAACAAGGCATAGTTTTTTTGTGAGTACGCTGTTGATAATATTGGGTTTGACGGGATGTGACGCGGCAGATAAATCTGCGTCAAGCGCAGACTCTTCTCTGAAACCTGCCGAAATAGAGAACATAAAGCAAGTGTTAAGCAGAGTAGATAAGTTAAATAATACTCAGGAGTGGATAAATTTTAAGGCCTTCTGGAAAAAACTTGATGAGATAACGCCGAAGCAGAAAACAGATGAGAAAGAGGCGGATTATTTTTTTTCTGAATATACAGGAGCAATCTCTAATGAGGAAGCGGAAAATCTGCGAGGAGAACTGCCGGAATTAACTAATGGCCTAAAAAAACTCGAGCAAGAAGAGAAAATCAGTACTATAGAGATTGAACTACTAATAAAAATCTGCAGAGAAAGAATTAATTATATGTCTTATGGTTTTACATTGACGCGAATGATGCCGCCGCCAGTGCAGAGTGCTAAAGAAGTCTCTATTAAAAATTTGGAACGAAGGATAGATATTCTTATTGAATTACAAGAAAAAGAAGAAATAGAAACGAAGGAATATGAACAAGCGCTCTTAAATATTCAGGAAGATATCAAAACTTTTTCTATACTGGATGCAATCAACAGTCATTATGTTAGATATTACTATTATCCTGGCGTTGGTTCACGAGAAACTGGCGATAAAGTAAATATTACAGAAAGACACATAAAAGAATTTGAGAAGCACTACGCTGATTATCAGATTAAAAAAGAAGAAGGAAAGCTCAACGATGATGCAATTGCGCAATATAAGGATATAGATGTAAATTATCGGCAGACAAAACAAGCCCTGGCGGAAATCAAGAAGGCTCTGCCCGCCTACGGTGAGCTTATCGTAGATTTAGAAAGATGATACGGCCCTATTTCGTCTATGAAATAACGCCCCGCTGTACCAGCGCTTGTAAATACTGTTACAATGTTTGGAAGCTGCCGGGCGATTATCCAAAAGGTGAGCTATCTTTATCTGAAATAGAGCGATTATTTGATAAAGTATTAAGCGAAATTACTCCCAATGGAATTACTCTTGCCGGCGGAGAACCGTTACTATATCCTGAAATACTAAAGGTCGTTTCTTTATTAAGCAATAAAGGAATTAAGGTAGCTGTGGCTACAAATGGAATCTTGCTCAAGAGAGAGCTGGTGCAAAGTTTAGCGGCTAACGGAGTTAATTATTTTGAGATATCTATGAATAGCATAAAACGGGAAACGTATAATTACTTATCTCAAAACAGCCGGCTCGATGAGGTTAAAAATGCTATTTTAGAGGTAAAAAAGCAGAGGGCAAAGCTAAGTGTTTCTATTATTATTACCAAAGCTAATTTAGCCGATATAGAAAAGACCATTGATTTATGTTTTTCTTTTTCGGTTGATGTCATTGCTTTAAACCGTTTTGTTCCCGGAGGCAATGGGCTTAATTATCTCCCGCAATTACAAATAATAAAGGCGGAGCTTGAAAAAGTGTTATCTATGGCTGAGGAAAAGGCCAAGGATTATAACATGCCGATAAACATTACAATACCTGTAGAACCCTGCATCATAGAGCATAAAAGATACCCTCATCTGAATTTTGGTACCTGCGTCTGCGGCAGGGAGAAGTGGGTTATTGATCCCCTTGGAAATTTAAGAACCTGCGAACAAAACCCCGAGATATTAGGGAGTCTTTTTGATAATACATTTTATGAGTTATCAAATTTAGAAGCGGTTAACTTATTTCAACGAAATAACTTAAAAATTGATTGTGATGATTGTAGCCAATTTCGGAAGTGCGGCGGCGGATGCAGATTTAATAGGGACGGGTGTAATAGCTCAATAATTCGGTAACTTTTTTATTGAGAATAGGAGGTGATGATTATGCCGGTATATACATATATCTGTGAAGATTGCGGTGAAAAATTTGATTTGTTGATTGGAATGACTTCTGAAAAGGTAGAGCTTAAATGTAGTAAATGCGGTAGTAAGAAAATTAAGAAAACATTCAGCTCTTTTAGTGTAAAAAGTTCAAGTTCCTCAGGGCCGAGCTGCCCAACGGGAGCTTGCAACCTTTAAGGTATCTAAAAGTTAAGGAGATGAACAAATGGGGAGTATAGAGCGGAAAAGTAAAAAATTTATTTATAAAACAAATGTCACATGGACGGAAGAAAAGAAAGGAATTTTGTGTTCAGCCGGCAAGCCGACTATTGAAGTAGCCACTCCTCCGGAGTTCAAAGGGCATGAGGGTATATGGACACCGGAAGAATTATTTGTCGCGGCAGTTAATATTTGCATTAAAACCACCTTTTTACACTATGCTCAAAAGAGTAATCTTAAATTTTTAAGCTATGAGAGTGAAGCAGAAGGAATATTGGAGAGGGTAGGGAACCAATTTATATTTTCTGAAATTAAAGTTAAACCAAAAATAAAAGTTAAATCGGTCAGTCAAACTGAAAAAGCAAAGGAACTTATACAATTCTCTGAAAAAAATTGTCTTATTTCTAATTCAATAAAAACCAAAGTCGAAGTTATACCTGAAATATTAACTCAAGATTAATCTATCCCTAGCGTATCTTTGTTCAAAGGAGATATGAAATGACTATTATGGAAATTGCCATTGTACCCGTAGGGACTAAAACTCCATCTGTATGCAGAAAGTAAGTTATAATTTAAATACCCGCCTGTTAGGCAGGAAAATATTCTGCTATAAAAGTACAGGTTCTACTAATGACGTTGCCCGGCTTTTGGCGCGAAGGGGCACAGAAGAGGGCGCGGTGGTTTTTGCTGAAAACCAGACTTCTGCCAGAGGCCGCAGGCAAAGAGAGTGGGTCTCTCAGGAGGGCGGCCTCTATATGTCCGTTATTTTAAGGCCGGAGGGAAGCGCGAACAGCCTAGCCGGATTTTATCTTTTGTCAGGTGTTGCCCTGGCTCTGGCAATTAGAAAGGTAAGCAGTCTTGACTGTTTTATCAAGTGGCCCAATGACATTATGATTAACGGCGGAAAGGCGGCCGGTATTTTAGCTGAAGCTGAGATAAGAGACGAAAAAACAGAGTTTCTTATTTTAGGCATAGGCATTAACGTTAATTTGTCCTCCGATGGTTTGCCCCCGGGAAGCACTACTTTGCTTGAGGAGTCAGGTGTCAGATATTCGAGAGTTGAGCTGGCAAAAGAGATTTTAAGAGAGCTCGAAAAACAGTATTTTTTATTTAAAGAAGAGGGTATAAAACCTGTAATAAAAACGTGGTATGATTTATCCTGCTCGATAGGATCGCAGATGACTATAAATACCGGTAAAGATTTAATAACGGGTATGGCCGTCGGCCTCGATGAGGAAAATGGCGCCTTGCTTTTGAGAAAGGACAGCGGGTTAATAGAAAAGATTATGAGCGCTGAAGATATTCAGATTGAGAGAGGCGGCAGGGGAATTCGCGGAGGTGAAGTAAAATGATTTTATTGATAGATATCGGTAATACATGCATAGTTTTAGGCGCGGCTAAAAACAAGGGCATTATGAAGGTGGATAGGATTGACACAGAAACCGGTAGTAATGTTTTGTATTTAGAAAAAGCGGTAAAAGGGTATTTTAAAAAAAATAAGATTATTAAAAAGCAAATTGAAGCTGTTGTCTTTTGCAGTGTGGTGCCTTCATTAAGCAGCTCTTTTAAGAGAGCGCTGAAGCGCCTCTTGAGTTGTGCGGTTTTTGAATTGGGAAAAGACTTGAAGTATAAAATTAAAAACAGGTATAAAACTCCCGGGCAGGTTGGCGCTGACAGGCTGGTGAATGCTATAGCCGCTCATCATCTCTACGGTGAAAAAAATATCGTCATCATAGATTTTGGCACGGCCATAACCTTTGACGCGGTTAATAAAAAGGGGGATTATCTGGGCGGGGTGATAGTTCCCGGTATAAAGAGTTCGCTCAAGGCTTTGTCTGCTGATGCCGAGTTGCTGCCTGAGATTAGCCTGATGAAGGCCAGAGGTTTGATAGGCCGCGATACGGTTACCAGTATGAGTAACGGCATCATATATGCTACGGCGGCGGCCTGTGAAGGGATAGTCGCCAGGTATAAAAGGAAGTTCGGTAAGGGTTTCATTGTGCTGGCTACAGGCGGTTACGCGGGGCTTATTAAGCAGCATACATCTTGTATAGATAAGGTAGAGCCCAACCTGACGCTGAGGGGGCTACTTATAAGTTATAGCGAAAATGGGCGAAAAACAGGGTAATTATAAGAATTCAAGAGATAACTGCTAATATTTCATCCATACTATCTGTAAATTCCTGTTACTGTCTTATATGTGACTTGATTTTTAGGAAGTATTCTAATATGATAGGGTACTAAATTAGCACTCTTATCAATAGAGTGCTAAAAGGGGGATTTACGTGCCCTCAGTTACGGTGGGATTAATTAAAGTATGTACTTTGTATGTATCCCCCCTTGTTTTCTTTGAAAACAAAGCAGGGGGGATTAATTCGCACAAATAATTTATGACATCCGAAGGATGACATAAGTTATGTGCTCATTAAGGAGGAAAAAGTATGGCGATTAGACCGTTGGGAGACAGAGTATTGCTGAAAGTGCTGGATGCCCAGGAAAAGAGCAGAGGGGGTATATATTTACCCGATACGGCGCAGGAAAAACCTCAACAGGCAAAGGTAATAGAGGCCGGCGAAGGTAAGCTTTTGGATGACGGAAAAAGGCAGAAGCCCCTGATTAAAAAAGGCGATGTAGTTCTTTTTGGAAAGTACTCAGGGACAGAGGTAACCGATTCAGCCGGTGAGACTTACTTGATAGCAAAAGAAGAGGATATTTTGGCGGTAATTACCAAGTAAGAAAATACACTTAATTTTTTAAGGAGGTAAAGGATATGGCAAAACAGTTATTATTTAACGAAGAAAGCCGGCGCGCTGTGCTTAAAGGTGTTCAGCAGCTGGCAAAGGCCGTAAAGGTAACGCTTGGGCCAAAGGGTAGAAATGTAGTTATCGATAAGAAGTTTGGTTCTCCCACCATTACAAAAGACGGTATAACGGTGGCCAAGGAAATAGAACTAAGTGATCCTTATGAAAACATGGGCGCTCAGCTTGTCAAAGAGGTGGCTGAAAAAACTTCTGATGTAGCCGGTGACGGAACTACTACGGCTACGATTTTAGCTGAGGCTATTTTTAAGGAAGGCCTGAGAAATGTAACCGCCGGCACAAACCCCATGGCTTTAAAAAGAGGAATTGATGCCTGCGTCGAAAAAATAACCGAAGAATTGAAGAAGCTTTCAAAGCCCACTAAGGACAAAAAAGAAATAGCTCAGGTAGCTGCCATTGCCGCTAACTCTGATATGAGCATTGGTAGTATGATAGCTAACGCGATGGAAAAAGTTGGTAAAGACGGTGTTATTACGGTCGAAGAAGCCAAGTCAATTGATACCACTCTGGATATAGTTGAGGGTATGCAGTTTGATCAGGGGTACAGCTCGCCATATTTTGCTACAAACAGCGAAAAGATGGTAGCCGAATTAGAAGAGCCTTATGTCCTTATTCACGAGAAGAAAATCAGCACCATGAAAGATTTATTGCCTCTTCTTGAGAAGATTGCTAAATCAGGTAGATCTTTGCTGATAATTGCCGAGGATGTTGAAGGTGAAGCTCTGGCAACGCTGGTAGTTAATAAGATAAGAGGAACGCTCAATTGCTGCACGGTGAAAGCGCCCGGATATGGCGACAGGCGTAAGGCGATGATGGAAGATATTGCCATTTTAACCAAGGGCAAGTTTATCGCTGAAGAGCATGGCATAAAACTTGAAAACGTTAGGCTGGAAGATTTAGGACAGGCCAAAAAGGTGACCATTGACAAAGAAAATACGATCATCATAGAAGGCGCCGGCAAGACAGGCGACCTTAATGCCAGAATTTCTCAAATTAAACTGCAAATGGATGATACTGATTCTGAGTACGACAAAGAGAAATTGCAGGAGCGTTTGGCAAAACTTTCAGGAGGAGTAGCGGTAATAAACGTAGGCGCTGCTACAGAGACTGAGATGAAGGAAAAGAAAGCTCGGGTTGAAGACGCGCTTCACGCGACCAGAGCCGCCGTTGAAGAAGGTATTGTACCTGGCGGCGGTGTAGCTTTAGTGAGGAGCCTGAAGGTTCTGGATGATATAAAGCTTAAAGGAGACGCTAAAGTAGCTATCAGTATTTTAAGGAGAGCTATGGAGGAGCCGATAAGGCAGTTGGTAACCAATGCCGGATTAGACGGCTCTGTTGTTGTTCAGAAAGTCAAAGAGTCTAAAGATCCTTCTTTTGGTTATGATGTTGAGAAGAATGCGTACGGTGATATGATTGCCGCCGGTGTTATGGATCCCACAAAGGTAACCAGAAACGCCCTTCAGAACGCGGCTTCAATTGCTTCATTGATGCTGACTACCGAAGCCCTGATAACCGACATCCCTGAAAAAGACAAACCGGCAATGCCCGGTATGCCTCCGGGTGGTATGGGCGGCATGGGTGAACACCCGCGCGTAGAAAATAGCAAAAAACAAAAAAGCCTCTTGTTACTCAAGGGGCTTTTTTGTTAATGGGGAAATGATTGTTTACGAAATTAATCTTTGATTGCTTGACAGGTTATGTTAGTATATACAAGGAAATAAAGATGTTTAAAAAGAAGGGCGGGATTGTGGAACGGGAGACTTAAAGATGAAACGATGGGTGTTGTTGGTTGTGGGGCTTTATGTTGTTTCAGTGTCGGTTTTGGTTGTGCCGATAGTTTTATTTTTTTATAAGGACGGTATTGACATAATACCTCTCTTGTATACGTACATCATACCTGTTTTAATCCTTATTCAAACCGTACTATTACTGATTCCGTTTAATATTGTTACTGAGAGGCCTATAAAACACAGGAAAGTAATAACATCGGCGATAATGGGGGCTTTTCCGATGGGCTTTTTGGTTTTGATGTTTATTATATCCGCGGTTCTTATGGTTTGGGGAGAGAATACTTCTGCTGAATATCTATATAGATGGTGGCTATTTATTGTGCCCGCGGTTTGCTGGATATCGTGGGCGGTAATCTTTTATAAGAATTATTCAAATGATAACCCTAAAGCTTTTACCGCGACTATTACACGCTGGCTGTTAAGGGGAAGTATATTAGAGCTGATAGTTGCTATTCCAAGCCACATTATTTCACGCAATAGAAATGAATGCTGCGCTCCGCCAATTACATTTTTCGGGATAATAACCGGTATATCTATTGCCCTTATGTCCTTTGGCCCCGGTTTATTTTTTCTTTACGCGAAGAAGGTTAAAGATAAAAAAATAACGCGCGGGTGATGTGATTTTGTAAATCGGTTGACTTTTATTCATCGTTTTGATATAATATCGTTTCAATAATATAAATACTTAATAAGTTTTAGCGCAACTTTTATTGGGAGGGTAGATAGATGGGAATGTGGGTAGGACGCGGCAGAAAGGCGCGGCGTTGTTATAGTTTTGATGAAATCGCGCTTGTTCCCGGAGATATATCAATTAATCCAAATGAGGTTGATCCGTCCTGGGAATTCGCGGGAAAAAAATATAAAGTGCCTATTGTTGCCGCCGCGATGGATGGTGTTGTTGATGTTTCATTCGCGGTAAAAATGGCCAAACTTGGCGGTCTCGCGGTCCTGAATCTTGAAGGGGTGCAGACGCGCTATGAAGATCCAAGTGACATTCTAAGTGAAATTTCAAAAGCGACACCCCCGCGCGCAACCGAACTCGTCCAAAAACTTTACCGGCCTCCGGTCAAAGAAAAACTAATTATTAAACGTATAAAAGAAATTAAAAAAGCCAAAGTAACGGCAATTGTCAGCGCGATTCCACAGAAGGCGGAACGCTATAGCAAGATAGCGCAGTCCGCGGGGGCGGATGTTTTTGTTGTCCAGTCGCAGGTTTCTTCTCCAACTCATATCTCAACACAATATAAAGTATGTAATTACGGCGTGTTATGTAAGCGCAGTAAGATACCGGTAATGATTGGAAACGCGGTAACCTATAAAATGACGCTTGAGCTTATGGAGCTTGGCGCGAGCGCCGTTCTTATTGGTGTGGGTCCCGGCGCCGCCTGTACGACACGCGGTGTCCTTGGCATCGGGGTGCCGCAGGTAACCGCGACTTGTGACGCGGCGGCGGCGCGTGATTTTCATTTTAAGAAAACAGGAAAATATACCCCCATTATTACTGATGGAGGAATGACGACCGGCGGCGATATTTGTAAGGCGTTTGCCTGCGGCGCTGACTCGGTAATGGTCGGCTCCGCTTTAGCCCGCGCGAAAGAAGCGCCGGGTCGTGGATGTCATTGGGGGATGGCAACTCCGAATTTAAACCTGCCTCGCGGTACTCGCATTCGTGTCGGCACTACAGGAACGCTTAAGGAAATTCTTCTTGGCCCGGCGCGAACAGATGACGGTACGCAGAATCTTCTCGGAGCTATAATGATATCCATGGGAGCGGTCGGAGCGCGTACGATTCGGGACTTCCAGTTAACAGAGATTATTATCGCGCCGGCAATTAAAACAGAGGGTAAGGTTTTTCAGGCGGCTCAGAAAGTAGGTATGAAAAAATGATGAGAACTCACACCTGCGGACAGCTTACAAAAGATAACGTAGGCCAGACAGTAACTCTTTGCGGTTGGGTAGATAGCCGCCGCGATCACGGAAGCCTCATATTTATTGATCTGAGAGATCGTTTTGGCTGTACACAAATTGATTTTTTTAAGAGCAATAAAGAGCTCTTTGAAGAAATTAAAAAAGTAAGAAGCGAGTTTGTGCTTTTAATTGAAGGTATTGTGCAGGAAAGGCCCAAGGGGACGGAAAATGATAAGATGCCGACGGGCCTTATTGAAGTCCATGCCGCGTCTATGAGAATTCTTAATGAGTCTGAAACTCCGCCTTTTGAAATTTCCGATGAATCAGAGATGGGTGAGGAGAGCAGGCTTAAATATCGCTACCTTGACTTAAGGCGGCCTAAAATGACTAAAAATATTATTTTGCGCTACAGGGTTTGCAAAATTATAAGAGATACGCTTGATAAGGAAGAGTTTATTGAAGTTGAAACTCCTATATTGACAAAAAGTACTCCAGAGGGTGCCCGCGATTACTTGGTGCCCAGCCGCGTAAATCAAGGAAATTTTTATGCCTTGCCTCAATCGCCGCAATTATTTAAACAGATATTGATGGTCTCGGGCCTTGATCGCTACTTTCAAATTGTGAAGTGCTTCAGAGATGAAGACCTGAGGGCTGACCGCCAGCCGGAGTTTACCCAGCTTGATATGGAGATGTCTTTCGTTAGCCAGGATGATATTTTTAAAATCAGCGAAAATGTTATTAAAGCGGTTTTTAAAGAAGCTCTTGATATTGAGATAAAAACGCCTTTTTTAAGGCTTACGCATAAAGAATCTTTAGAAAAATATAACACCGATAAACCTGATTTGAGAGAGAAAGGGGAAGGTTATAAATTTGTCTGGATAGTTGATTTCCCTCTCTTTAAATACAACGAGCAGGAAAAGCGCTGGGAGAGTGAGCATCATCCCTTTACTTCTCCGCATGAAGACGACATAGAGATGTTATCAAAAAGTCCGGAAGGTGTGCGTTCAAGTTCTTATGATTTGGTGATAAACGGAGTGGAAGTTGGAAGCGGCTCAATCAGAATAAACAAAAAAGAGCTTCAGAAAAAAATATTTGAAATAATTAATATGCCCGGTGATGAAGTGGAGGCAAGATTTGGTTTTTTACTTGAAGCCTTTGAGTATGGCGCCCCGCCACATGGAGGCGTAGCCTTTGGCATAGATAGACTACTTACGCTTTTAACCGGCGATGCAAGTATCAGAGATGTGATAGCTTTTCCTAAAACACAGAGGGCAACGTGCCCTTTAACGGGAGCACCCTCTATTGTAGATAAAAAACAGCTTGATGAATTGAGTTTGGAGATTAAGTTAAAGAAGGGATAATTCGGGTGACGTTAATATCCCCCCTTGTTTTCTTTAAAAACACGCAGGGGGGATCAATTCGGGCTTATCAGTTACACCAACTTCGTTGTTGTAACTGATGTCCTCATTGAGGAGAAATAATATGATTAAGAAAAATTCTATTTTGCTTGCTTGTGTTTTAGTTGGTGTAACTTCACTTACCGGGTGCGTTACAGTTGAGACTGTTACGGTGGATAGGGTTGACCAGGAGGTGTCGGGTAATCAGGGGTATCTTTCGGGTGCTCCGGCTGCCGGAGAGAAGAAGCCTCGCAAGAAGACCAAATCATTTATTAAGGTTGATGTAGATCTTTCACGCCTTCAGGGATATGAATCACCTGAGGAAGACAGTAGACGCGCGAATGAGTCAAGGAAAAAACGGGAGTCTGAGAGAGGCGCGGTTGATTCTCCCGGTACTTATAATAAAGGTTACTTTATAGCCGAAGGGAAAAAGGGTGAGGCCGTAGAAATTCCTGAATTGAGCTGTGAAATAATAGAAGAGTTTGAAGGGATAGAGGAAATAGAGGAGATCGAAGAAATAAAAGAGCCCGTATTTGATATATATACCGTAAAAAAAGGGGAGACCTTGTGGGATATAGCGGGCCGTCCGGAAATTTACGGAAATTCCACCAGGTGGCGGATTATTTATGATGCTAATAAAGACAAGATAAAAAAGCCGAAGCTAATTAAGCCCGGCATGAAATTGAAGATTCCCCGATAAACCTTTCCGAGAACTATATGACGGCGAAGGCTATTGACTTAAAGGATAACAAAGAAGCCCGCGCGCTTTTTGGCAAGCATGATGAAAACCTCAGGCTTATTGAGGAGGAGTTGAATGTTTCCGTTATATCGCGCGGTGAAAAGCTTACCGTTCGCGGCAGTGACAAAAATATAAAAAAGGCCATAGATTTATTTAAGGAGGTCCTTCTGGTCATCAGAAAGGGAGGAGTAATAAAAAAATCTGAACTGGCCTATGCCGTTAAAAACCTAAAAAACGATGAACCAATAAAAATTGATAAAATTTATCTTGATAAAATAAAAGTTTCCCATAAAAGACAGCCTGTAGTTCCCAAAACCGCCGGGCAGAAAGAGTATATTGATGCCATTAGAAACTTTGATATAACAGTCAGCATAGGCCCTGCCGGAACAGGCAAGACTTATCTGGCTATGGCTATGGCGGTGGAGAGTTTGATAAAAGGAGAGTCAAGCAGGATTATTTTGGCCAGGCCGGCGGTAGAGGCGGGGGAGAGTTTGGGATTTTTACCGGGTGATTTTTATGAAAAGGTCAGCCCATACTTAAGGCCGCTGTATGATGCTTTGTATGATATGCTGGAGGTAGACAGGGTTAAGAGTTACATGGATAAGGGAGTCATTGAGGTTGCTCCTCTGGCGTATATGAGAGGCAGGACATTAAACGACTCTTTTATTATTTTAGATGAGGCGCAAAACTGCACGGCCGAGCAAATGAAGATGTTTTTAACCCGTTTAGGTTTTAACTCCAAAACGGTTGTTACGGGCGATATTACTCAAAGTGACCTGCCCGGCGGCAAGCCCTCCGGGCTTGTGCATATCCAGGCAGTATTAAAAGACATAAAAGGCATAAAGTTTGTTTATCTAAGCGGCAAAGATATTGTCAGGCATGAATTGGTGCAGGAAATTATTTCGGCTTATGAAAAATTTGAAAAGGGACAGGATGAAAAGATATAAGGCTCTAAAGTCTATAGATCCGCGCGCGGTATTGAGGAAGACGACATCTTTTCTTTTAATAGCAGTTTTTTGCCTCACTTTCGTTTTTATTATTCTCATCGGCCCGCGGCCTTATGAAGGCGGCTTACGAGAGGGAGATATAGCTACAAAAACCATTAAGGCTCCCAGTGATTTTTACGTGCCGGCCGGTATTAACCAAAAGATGACAAGGCAAAAAAAAGAAGATGCCGCCGCAGGTGTCCGGGATGTTTACGAGATAGAC
This sequence comes from Candidatus Omnitrophota bacterium, assembly GCA_023140385.1. Classification (GTDB taxonomy): domain Bacteria; phylum Omnitrophota; class Gorgyraeia; order JAGLLT01; family JAGLLT01; genus JAGLLT01. The sequence continues at coordinate 7,810 of JAGLLT010000044.1, read as the reverse complement.
AATGAAGAGGTAAGGCAGGTTCTGTCGGAGGTTTCTATTTATTTTGATGAAATATCTCTGCTTAAAAAAGATGATAAGCTTAATGAAAAGCGTAAAGCGTCATCCTTAAAAACCAAAACCTCTATTAGTTTAAAGAGTTCCTATATTTCTTACCTTATGGCTCTTGCGGAAAAAGAGTTAAGCTCTATAGAGCGGGTAACTGAAGGCCTTCTTAGGGAGATAATGGCTAAGCCGATAGTTGTACCTGAAAAAAAGAAGGAGTTGGATAGGAGAGATAAGAAAATAACCATTATAGACCGAAGCGCGAATGTTGAGGTGATCGCCGGAGTTGATGAAGTTATTACGGAAGCTGAAGCTTTGGAGGTTGCTCAAGGGTTGATTAATGACAGATTAGACAGCCGGGACGCCAGGAGCGCATCTTTGGAGATTATAAGCCGGGTTTTATCGGCTAATCTCGTTTTTAACGAGGAGTTGACAGGTAAAAGGAAGCAGGAAGCCAGAGACAAAGCGCTTCCGGTCTACAGACAGAATTTAATTAAAAAGAACAGTATTATAGTTGCTAAAAGCCAGCTTGTAACCGGACAGCATACGCTTTACCTTCAAAAAGCTCAGGAGATTCAAAATAAGGAAAGCAATAAAACATCAAAAATATATTATTATTATAGTATAAGTACGTTTGTTATCATGTTTTTTCTGCTCTTTCTGCTTTATCTCAAATTATATGAACCCGCGGTATTTTTAAATACGAGGTATCTGGTTTTAATTGGGCTTCTTTCCTTTTTAATTATTCTGTCAGCTAAAATAATATCGCTTTCGATTTTATCGGTTTACTTAATTCCTCTGGCAAGCATTTCTATTTTGATAGCCATTCTGCTTAACGGTAGGCTGGCTATTGTTATGACGCTTTTTTTAAGTATCTTTGTGGGTATAATAACCGGTGAGCAGTTGAGCACCTTTATTTACAGTTTGAGCGGCGGCTTTATTGGTATATACTTAGTACAAAATGTTAGAAGGCGGGCTCAGGTTTTAAAAGCCGGCTTCTTTGTCGGACTAATGAGCTGCCTGACTATTATAAATATAGATTTTATGCATGGATTAAACGGTAAAGCTGTATTATATGAAAGTTTCTGGGGGTTAATTAACGGTTTGGTTTGCGCTTTTATCGTAATGGGCATTTTGCCGGTGCTCGAATATCTTTTTAAGATTACAACTAATATCAGCCTGCTGGAACTCTCGGATCTTAATCACCCTTTACTGAAGGAAATGGTTATTAAAGCGCCGGGGACTTACCATCATAGTTTAATAGTCGGTAACTTAGCCGAGGGCGCGGCCGATAGTATAGGAGCCAACTCATTGCTGGCCAGGGTCGGCGCTTATTATCATGATATTGGCAAGTTGAGCAAACCGGAGTACTTTAGTGAAAATCAAATGGGCTTTGATGATAAGCATGCTGAGCTTGCCCCAAAAATGAGCAGTTTAATTATTACCAGTCATATAAAAGAGGGAGTTGAGTTAGCCAGGAAGTACAAACTGAGCGATACTATTTTAGACTTTATACGGCAGCACCACGGGACAAGCCTTACCTTTTATTTTTATCAGCGGGCGTTAGAGCGGGAGAAGAAGGATGGTGAGGTAAAGGAGGAGGATTTCAGGTATAACGCGCCTCTGCCTCAAACAAAGGAAGTGGCTCTCGTTCTCCTCGCTGATTCAGTCGAGGCGGCTACGCGTGCTATTGCCAGCCCGACACACAAGAAAATTAAGAAGACTGTGCAAAAGATAATTAACAATAAGTTTATTGACGGCCAGTTAGATGAGTGTGATTTAACTTTAAAGGATTTGCATAAAATATCCGCGAGTTTTTCAAGGCTGCTGGCCGGCATTTATCATAGCAGGGTGGAGTATCCCGATCCCGATAATGAAGCGGAGTAACAGAGGAGCGAAGAGAGCGGTAATGGCCTTAAAGGTAAATATAATAAATGAGCAAAATTTTTATCATTTGCCTTTGAAAGAATTGTGCCGGTTTAGCAAGTTTGTTTTTAAAAAAGAAGGTTGTAAAAATACGGAAGTAAGTATTCTTTTTACCGGTGATAAAGAGATAAAAAAATTTAACGCGAAATTTCGTAATAAAAATAAAGCGACCGATGTTTTATCTTTTTATCAGGAAAGCAGCCGCACCAAGGCTTTGACAGCGCCATATCTGGGGGATGTTGTGATTTCTGTAGAGACCGCGAGAAGACAGGCCGCTTCTTTAAAAAAAAGTATTATAAGTGAAATCAGGCTTTATATAATACACGGCTTATTGCATCTTTTAGGCTGGAGCGATTATACTAAAAAAGATTTTTTAAAGTTGGCTGAACGGCAGGAAGGCCTCCTGAAAGACTATGCAAAAAAGAACCTTGGTTGATAGTTTTAACGCGGCCATAGAAGGTGTTATTTATACCGTAAAGACCCAGAGAAATATGAGGCTGCATTTTTTATGCGCGGTCCTTATAGTTGTTTTATCGTTTTTTCTTAATCTGGCTAAGACAGAGATTATCCTCGTAGCCATTGCCGCGAGCCTGGTTCTTATCACGGAGATGTTTAATACGGCGGTGGAGAAAGTGATAGACTTAATTACGCCGAACTTCCATCCGCTGGCAAGGGTTGTTAAAGACGTAACAGCAGGCTGTGTGTTAATTGCCGCCATTAACTCCCTCATAGTCGGTTACCTGGTTTTCTCCAGGCCCATCATTGATTTTGAGATAGAAGCCATTTTGTTAAGGATTCAGTATTCGCCATGGCATATAACATTTGCTTCGTTATTAATTGTTGTTTTTTTAGTAATCTTAACTAAGACCCTTTCAAAAAAAGGGAAGCCTTTGCGGGGAGGGATGCCCTCGGGCCACGCGGCGGTTGCCTTTTCAATATGGACAGTTCTTGTTTTGGTGACCAAAGAAAGCCTGGTGGCGGTTCTTGTCTTGATAATGGTAATCTTGATTGCCCAGAGCAGGGTGCGGGTTAAAATTCATACCTTGTGGGAGGTTGTTGCGGGGGGAGTGCTGGGAGTAATAGTAACTTTGTTGTGCTTTCAGATTTTTTATCGATTTTTTTATTAAAAGTGAAACTGATTAAACCATAGGAGTTTAAAGTTGTTTAGAAAACTGCGAAATTATTTTCTAACAGGTTTGGTGGTAATATTACCGATAGTTTTGACTTATGTAATATTCAGGCTGCTGGTAATTAAAACGCTTACTTATATAGTTGAACCCATATCGAACTTGTTGATTCAGACCGTCCAGCCTTATCTGCCGGATATTTATTTTCCTTATGCCGTTCAGATATTTAAAGGAGTTGTCTTTATTGGTATTATTACTTCAGTAATTATAGTGGGCCTGGCGGCGAGAATTTTTGTAATCAGAAAAATATTTTCTTTTGTTGAGCGGCTTTTTCTAAAAGTGCCCATGATAAGCAAGATATATATGTCCATTAAGCAGTTAAGCAACGCTTTTCTGGGTTCGGGAAGAATTATCTTTGAGAAGGCGGTTCTTGTGGAATATCCCCGCAGGGGCATTTATTCAATCGGTTTTGTAATCTCCGAAACCAAAGAAGAACTGCAGGCCAGGACACGGTTAAATATGATAAACGTTTTTATTCCCACGACACCTAATCCAACTTCAGGGATATTTATTCTGGTGCCGGATAAAGAGCTGGTATGTCTTGATATGAGCGTTGAAGAAGCCTTAAAACTTGTTGTCTCCGGCGGCAAGGTAACGCCGGATTATAAAAAAGAAGGGCCAAAAGATGGAGAGTAAAAACATCAGGGAACTGTCAGCGATGCATCCTGCCGACATAGCGGATGTCTTGCGCAAAAAGGAGCATGGGGACAGGTTGGCTATACTCGCGGCTCTGGATTATGAAAAGGCGGCCCAGGTTTTAAGCGAGCTTGAGGCGCAAGGTGAATCTCAGCTTTTAAGAGAGCTTTCCAGTTTTAAGATTTCCAAAATGGTTGAAATGCTGCCTCCTGATGAGGCGGCGGATATACTGGCCGATCTATCCAGCGAAAAGCAGAAAGATGTTTTGCGCCTAATGAAAAAAGAGGATTCGCTGGAGGTTCAGGAGCTAATGAAGTATCCCGAGGAAAGCGCCGGCGGAATTATGACCACTAATCTTTTGGCCTTAAATGAGAGTTTCACCACCTCGCGGGCCATTGAGGCCTTGCGGCAGTTTGCTAAAGAAACTAAGGAGCAGATAGTTTACATCTATGTAGTTGACAAAGAGAATAGATTTATCGGAATTTTGCCGATTAAGAATTTAATCACAGCCCCGCCTAATGCCAAACTGCGTGAGCTGGTAAATCGTGAGGCCGTCACTGTTAATCCGGAGATGGATCAGGAAGAGGTGGCTAAAATAGTATCCAAATATGACCTTTTAGCGGTGCCGGTTGTAGCCGAAGATAAGAAGCTTCTTGGAATTATTACGGTTGATGATGTTATTGACGTTATTAAAGAAGAGGACACGGAAGACATATATAAGATGGCCGGCATCAGCCATGAAGAACTTTTGAAAGGGTCGGCCTTTAAGGTCGCCCAGTACAGGCTGCCCTGGCTTATTGCTACTTTGTGCGGCGGTATCATTGTGGCCAGTCTTATCAAAAATTTCCAGCTGACTCTGGAGAAGGTTATCGCTATGGCTTTTTTCATTCCGGTTATTACAGGTATGGGCGGCAATATAGGTATGCAGTCATCAACTATTACCGTCCGGGGATTGGCGACGGGCTCTATAAGTATCGACCAGGTAATAAAAGTATTGATGAAGGAGTTAAAGCAGGCTTTAATAATGGGCACGGTCTGCGGAGTTGTGGTTGGGGCGGTGGCCTATTGGCTGGATAGCAATCCTTTACTTGGCCTGGTTTTAATGATTTCCATGTTTGCCGCTATTATTGTAGCTGCCCTCATCGGCGTTTTAATTCCTTTTTTATTTGAGAAATTGGATATTGATCCGGCTATAGCCAGCGGCCCTTTTATAACTACGGCCAATGATATAACGGGTGTTCTGATTTACTTTTTACTGGCCACGTGGCTGTTTCGGGTATTTACCTGAATTTTTTATAAGCGTACCCCTTGAGTATTCTAAATGAGCGTTGAGAAGAGCCGGGCAATAATCTTAAAAAAACAAAGATTGCGGGAGACGTCAGTTCTCGCCACTTTTTACACTGAAGATTTTGGCAAGATCAGCGGAGTTATGAAAGGGGTGAGGGGCGGCCTGAATAAGACGTATAACTCTTTAGAATTATATAGTCTTTCAGAAATTATTTTTTATAAAAAAAACCGGGGCGGCCTTTACACGGTTGGCCAGTGTGATTTAATAGATTACTTTAAGGAGATAAGGATAGATTATGAAAAAACAATCTATGCTTTTTATTTCATTGAGCTTCTCAATGCTATAACTATAAATGAAGATAAAAACGAGAAACTTTTCAGGCTGATATTAAAAACTCTGCTTTCCCTGAAAAAAAAGGGTAATCCGGCCGCCGTTAAAAACATATATGAAATAAAAACCTTAATCCTTTCCGGTTTTAAGCCCAGAGTAGATTCCTGTATAATTTGCGCCAGGTCTGTTTCAAAAAGAGCCAGATTTAGTACCAGCCTCGGAGGTCTTCTTTGTGATGAATGTTTTAGCAGCGACAGAAGCTCTCTTGAGATTTATAACGGAACACTGGCAACTATGCTGCACATAGAAAAGGCCGATTTTGATAACGTCTGGCGGCTCAATTTAACCAGTAAGGTGAAAGGGCAGTTAAGCAAAATATTAAGCGATTTTATTAGTTTCCACATTAATACGAATATAAAATCAAAAAGTTTTGTAGAGGCCATCACGTAAAAAAAGTGTAAAGCGTGTTTTAATAGCGTTTAGCGTATGGCGCATAGCGTATAAAACAAAGAGCTATGAGCTGATGGTTGATAACGTAAAATTAAAATTAAAAATATAATCTTGCTTGGTAAAAGTTGCTGTGTTAAAATGGCTCAACTAAAATTAAAGGTTTTTAAATGAAATTTCAGGATTTGGTTTCTACGATAGAAAGTTTCTGGAAAAGCAAGGGCTGTGTGATCGTCTATCCTTATGATATTGAAGTTGGGGCGGGAACTTTTCATACAGCTACATTTTTGAAGTGCCTGGATAAAGGTAAGTGGAATACCGCTTTTATTCAACCCTCACGCCGTCCCACTGACGGCAGATACGCCGATAATCCGCTAAGGCTCCAGTTTTATTATCAGTATCAGGTAATCTTAAAGCCCTCACCTGAAAATGTCAGAGACCTGTATTTTGAAAGCCTGAGGCATATCGGCATAGACACAAAGAAACACGACTTAAAGTTTATTGAGGATGACTGGTCATCTCCTACTCTTGGAGCTAAGGGGTTGGGCTGGGAGGTCTGGCTGGATGGCCTGGAGATTACACAATTTACCTATATGCAGCAAATTGGCGGTATAGAGTTAGGAGAGGTGCCCTGTGAAATTACCTATGGCTTGGAAAGAATAGCTATGGTTCTCCAAAATAAATATGACCTTTTTGAACTCGAATGGTCAGAGGGTATAACTTACGGAGACCTTCAGAGGGAGAGAGAAAAGGAGTGCTCTGAATATAACTTTGAAAAGGCCGACGTTGGTTTGCATCTTAAATTGTTTGAGATGTACGAAGGAGAAGCCGGACGGTTAATTGCCGCCGGCCTGGCTATTCCCGCCTATGAATGTGTTTTAAAAATATCACACATATTTAATGTACTTGATGCCCGGGGGGCTATTAGTTCAACGGAAAGGGCTACTTACATAACAAGGGTAAGAAAACTTGCTTCCGGGTGCGCCCGTATTTATTATGAAAAAAATCATGACAGAAAAAAATAGTTTAAAAAATACTATACTGTTAGAAATTGGAATAGAGCCGCTGCCGGCAAATTCTATTTATCCTTTAGTTAAACAGCTAAAGGCTAATATCCGCGGTATACTTAAAAGTAATCACATCGTCTTTGGAGAGGTGGAAACCTTTGATACTTACAGAAGACTCGTTGTGTTTGTAAAGAGTGTGCGGGAACTGCAGGAGCCTCGCGAGATAGAATTTAGAGGGCCGTCAAAGGAGATGGCCTTTGATGAAAACAATAAGGCTACCCGGGCATTTCTGGGATTCTTAAAGAAGAACGGCTTGAGAGAAATTGATGTTGAGATAAGGAAAACTTCACAGGGCGAATACCTTTACGGTATAAAAAAGGAGCCGGCTAAAAAAACTATCCTTATGCTGCCCGGCCTCATAAAGGAACTTATTGGTTCTATTTCCTGCGAAAAGAATATGCGGTGGAATAAAAACTACGACTTTATACGTCCCATCAGGTGGCTTCTCCTTTTGTGGAATGATATGCCGGTTGCGTTTGAGTTGGCCGGGGTTAAATCAGGCGGCGTTACTTTTGGCCATCAGGTTTTAGCGCCGGGGCCTTATCAGGTTAAGGGCGCCGCGGATTACTTTAGAAAGGTGAAGAAACATTGTGTTGATATAGATTTCAACGAAAGAAGGCGGAAGATAGAAAAAGGCGTTAGCGCTCTTGCCGCCAGGTGTAAAGGATGCCTGCATTTTGACATGGAACTACTTGATGAAATGACTAACCTTGTTGAATGCCCCGGTTTTATTTCAGGAAGTTTTAGTAAAAAATTTTTGTCCCTGCCTGATGAAGTTTTAATGACCAGTATGAAAAAAGGCCAGAAGCTCTTTTGCCTGCGGGATAAAAAAGACAAGGTGATGCCGGCCTTTTTGGCCGTTATTGACAACAGGCCCGCGCCTTCAA